>NZ_JBHVYI010000020.1:0-107227 GCF_042880975.1 Streptomyces sp. NPDC058289 | reverse complement strand
CGCTTCCCGTTCGAACTGACCAAGAGCGGCGTCCTGGAATCGATGAAGGGCATCAAGCCCGAGGAGATCGTCGGCGACTCCGTGATCATCGGCCGCCGCATCTACCCCGTGAAGCAGGTCGGCCAGGTCCTCACCCGCCAGGATCGCCGCGACTTCAGCGTCGGCGAAGTCCTCCGGGCCATGACCCAACTCGGCTTCACCTGCCGCGGACTCCCCCGGGCCGCCGTGCCCGCGGCCACCCTCAGTCCGATCCAGCAGGCATCCGCGATGCTCGGCGTCCCGATGGCGGTCTGACCGACCGGACCGGCGCGAGCCGACACCCGAACAGCGAGAAGGGCCCGACCGGCATGCCGGTCGGGCCCTTCGGCGTACGCAGGGCCTCCTACGTGGCCGCCCGGTCAGTGGCGCCGATTACCTCCCTCTCAGCCACAGGAAAATCTATCTTGGCTGGAGTAGACATTGAGCAGTGGCGTGGCTATGATTTCTCTCATACCAGAGAGACGGCAGGGCCCGGCAGAGACGAACTGCCGGGCAGCGGTACCCGCAGTACACGTAGTAGTCAGTGAGAGCAGCACCCAGAAGGCAAGCAGTTGATCACTGAGGGAAGAACGGAGGATCCGAGCACCATCGGGATCGCCCGGGTAGAAGTCTGAGCCCGGGTACCGCAGGACATCGACAGTGAGGTGATCTCCGGTCAAGCAACCGCGATCCCCGCATTCCCGGCAGCATCTCGGCCGGGTCGGCGGAAACACGAGGTCGGCGCAGTATCAGGGCCGGCAGATGGTGTATTAGTTCCTTCGGGGCCCTGGTGCCATAGGCGCCAGGGCCCCTCCACGCGTTCCATGAGAGAGGTGCAATGACAGCAGACGATTCGTTCGGCCGGCTTGACGACGACGACTACCCCGCCTACACGATGGGCCGGGCCGCAGAGATGCTCGGCACCACGCAGGGTTTCCTCCGTGCACTCGGCGAAGCCCGCCTCATCACCCCGCTCCGATCCGCCGGCGGCCACCGCCGCTACTCCCGCTACCAGCTGCGCATCGCCGCCCGCGCGCGCGAGCTCGTCGACCAGGGAACTCCCATCGAGTCCGCCTGCCGCATCATCATCCTCGAAGACCAACTCGAAGAAGCACAGCGCATCAACGCCGAATACCGCCGCGCCGCCGGATCGTCCGCGCCGCCGACTTCGACCTGAGCCGAAGTGCCCGTCCGGGCCGGCGGCCGTGCGACCTCGAAGCACTTCGGAGCTACGCCGCCCGCTGTTCCGGCTTCGAGACCGGTTCGAGGTCCGCCCCGGCTTCAGTACTGCGCGGCCCGGTAAGGGCTGTGCAGGCCTGCCGCCCGGCCGGTTCACCCGCGCGGCAGGCGCAGGACCCTGCTCGGGGTACGTCACCGGAGTCGTGTGCTTACGCGGTGGGAACCGGGGCACCCGGATGGGACCGTACAGGCCGGGGATGCCGATGGCCCGGCATCCCGGGTAGCCGAGGACGAGGAGACGAGCCGTGAGCGGTGTGTGGACGTACGCGCAGGAGAGTGGCTACACGTCGCAGCAGTCACTGGCGGGTTTCACCGTGGAGGCCACGGACGGTGTGATCGGCCATGTGGACCGCCAGCAGGACCAGCCCGGCAGGCAGCACCTGGTGGTCGACACCGGCGTGTGGGTGTTCGGCAAGAGCGTCCTGATCCCGGCCGGCGCCGTCACCGCCATCGACACGGACGCGCGAACGGTGAAGGTCTCGGGCACGCAAGAAGAGATCAAAGCAGCCCCTCGGTTCACCACGGACAGCGAGACGGCCGACGACGGATACCTGTCCGCGGTCGGCGACTACTACGTCGCCCTCCGGCGTCCGCTCGCGCCCTGATCCCACCGATCACCGGTTCTCGCGAACAAGGCCGCTCACTCCGGGTCGGGCCGCCGTCCAGACGCGCCGCCCGCCTCTTTCCGACCACTCTGTGAGAGACGACGCTCGCCATGAAGAACTTCCTGGCCGTGGAACGCGCGCTGCGCACCGCTGCCCCGCACGACCTTCTCCGAACGGTTCGCTGCGCGCTCGTCACGCACTACGAGGCCCTCGAAGTCGACCTCCTGATGGCGGACTACAGCTTGAGCGTCCTGCAGCAGGTCACCGCCCTGCCGGACACCGCGGAGCCGCTGCCTCTCCAAGCCACTGCGGAGGGCCGGGCTTTCGGCAGCCAGGAGCCGTACGGCCAGTACTCGGCCCGGGGCAATGCCGTGGACCTCCACCTGCCGGTGACCGTACGGGGTGACCGGCTCGGGATCCTCACGGTGCGCATGCCGGATCACCTGTGCACGCCGGAAGTCGTCGGGGAGCTGACGGACATCGCGGAACTGCTGGGCCACGAGATCATCGTCGCGGAGCGGGACACCGATCTCTATCTGCGGGCCCGGCGGGCGAGCCGGCTGACGCTGGCAGCCGAGATGCAGTGGCAGTTGCTGCCGGGGCGGGCGTGCGCTCGACCGGAGTACGCCATCGGAGCACAGCTCGAGCCCGCGTACGACATCCACGGCGACAACTTCGACTGGTCCACCACCGCCGAAACCCTCACCATGACCGTCACCAACGGCATGGGGCAGGGGATCCAGGCCTCGCTCCTGACCAACCTCGCCATCAACGCCCTGCGCAACGCCCGAAGGGCCGGGGTCGACATCGCCGATCAGGCCGCGCTGGCGGACCAGGCGGTCTTCGGGCAGTACCAGGGCCGGGAGTACGTCTCGACCCTCCTGCTGTGCCTGGAACTGTCCACGGGCCACGGCCAGGTCGTGGATGCCGGATCACCCCAACTGTGGCGGTACCGGGAGAGATCCGTGGAGAGGATCCACTTCGAGGAACAGCTCCCTTTGGGAATGTTCGAGGAGTCGCACTACGCGGTGCAGCGCTTCGACGCGCTCCCGGGGGACCGTTTGATCTTCGTCAGTGACGGCGTCTACGGGGCCGCGGGCCAGGGCGGCGTGGCCTACGGGGAGCGGGCACTGGCCCGGGCCATCCACGCGACCGGTCTCCTGCCGGCCGCGGCGGTGCCGCGGGCGATCCTGGAGGAGTTGACCGCGTACCGTGACACCGCCGCCGAAGACGATGCGCTGGTCACCTGCCTGGACTGGTTCGGCCGACCCCGGGCTTAGGTCGTCTCTTTCGGATCCTGTCGGTCAGGCCCGCGCGACGGACCGTCCTTCCGGGGCGAAGTCGTGGGACCCACGGGGGATACTTTCGCCTCAGAGGGCAGACGCGACGCATCCCTTTCGGGCGACGGGCCGTCACCGGCGGTTCGGCGTGGAGGGAACGCACCTGCCCATGGGGGAGTGACGGCCGGCATGGACCGCGCGGGACCCGAGGACCGACTTTCCGCCACGGCGCGGGAGGTCGCGCAGGCCGCGACGGGCCTGGTCGATCTCTGGGACCGCACCGCCCAAGCCGCCTCCCCCCGGTTGTCAGATCTGCAGCTGCGGGCCTTGACGGCCACGCGCCGCCACCCCGGCATCAACCTGACCCGGCTGGCCGAAGAGGTCGGGGCGCGAGCGCCCGCCGCCAGCAGGCTGTGTGACCGACTCGAGGCCGCGGGGCTGCTGCACCGCCGGCGGAGCGAGGACGATCGGCGCGAGGTCGGCTTGGTTCTGACGCGCCACGGGCACGAGGCGATCGACGAGCTGCACGAGCGACGCTTCCAGGCACTGCGTCAGGTGTTGGGGGACATGCCCCCCGATCGCCGCCGGTGCTTGCTGGAGGGCCTGCGCGCCTTCACCCGAGCCACGGGCACCCCGCCCGGAACATGGACCGGATGAACGCCGGCCGGGCTCGTGGAGCTCAGGCGGTGTCGGGCAGGTTCTCCTCGCCACCCTGGACCTCGCCGAGCCCGATACGGGTCTCGGCCGCGTCGCGGAAGGCGGCCAGGCCCTCGGCCAGGGAGCGCCGGTCCCGGGGCGACATCCGCAGAAGTACTTCGGCTGCCTTGTGGGTGCGCAGGGACCGGGTGTCCGCCAAGACCGCGTGTCCGCCCCGGCTCAGGGTCAGCTCGACTTCCCGCCGGTTGTTCCTGCCGCGGGAGCGCTGCAACAGGCCTGCCGCTTCCAGTCGGTCGCACAGACGGCTGACTGCGGGCGGTGCCGATCCGAGTGCTTCTCCGAGGTCACGCAGGTTTATCCCGGACCGCCGCTCGATCACGGTCAGGGCGCGCAGTTGCGACGGTGGGACCGGCCCCACGGCGGTTTCCCGAATCGGGTGCCACAAGACTTCGAGCAGCTCCGCGACAGCACAGGCGTCAACAGCCGCCTGCTCATCGGCGAGGGAGTGGACGGCTCGGGGCATCTCACCACTCTGTCAGCCGGGAGCCCGTTTGTCAGGCGCCACTGCATACCGACGAGCCCGGCGGGTACGCCTTCGCGAGCAGTGCGGGGGAAGCCGTGTGCAAGCTGTGTGCATGCTGTGGGGGAAGGGGGCAGGAGAGGGGTGCGGTTGTCACGCGGAGGGCACGTGGAGGATAGTTGCCGCAGGGCAACTATCTTCTTCGATGTGATGGGGTGAGGGGTTCGCGCAGCGGACCTTCAGTATGTGGTGAATACCACCGAGGCGATTTCAGACCCTTCCGTGGCCGGTGGCCCGTGGGGTGAGGCGCCCTATCCGGTGCTCGTGACGGACGACCATTCGGTCCTGCTGTTCGTCAACGAGGCGGCCGGCCTGATCTTCCCCCGTGCCCGCCCCGGCTCGTCCATGGCGGACGCGGTACCCGCCTGGCTCTCCTCGGCCCGTGCGCGGCCGGCCGGCGCCGGCATTCCCACCGTGCAGGGCCCGGTCGACGACCGCGTGTACGAGGCCCACCCGACGGTGCGCGAGGACGACACGGTGGTGTGGTGGCTGGTCGACGACACCGACCACCGGCTGGCCCGCGAAGCACTGCGGGTGGAGCGCGAACGTACGGCGTTCCTGACCGAGGCGTCGAACCTGCTGCTGTCGTCGCTGAACCTGGAGCGGTGCATGGACGTCACCGCGCGCATGGCAGCGGAACACCTCGGGGACGCGGCCCTGGTGATCGCTCCGTCCCGGGGCCGCGAGCTGCCGGTGGTGACGTGCCTGCGCGGCGGGTCCCCCTCGTCGTCCCGCATCGGCGCCGACCCCGACCAGGTCCCCGGACTGGGAGAGGCGCTTCAGGGGTTCCCTCCCGTCCCCTCCCGCTGGATCGACCCCGCCACCGCGCCCGCCTGGCTGATCCCCGACGGATTCGGCGCCGTGGGGTCCATCGTCATCACTCCCCTGCCCGGGCACGGTGTCCCCGCAGGGGCCCTGGTCCTGCTCCGCGGTATCGGATCCAACCGGTTCAGCACGGAGGAAGAGGTGTTCGCCCGGCTGTTCGCCGCGCGTGCAGGCGCCGCGATGTCGGCCGCCCGCCTCTACGCCGAACAGACCTCCATCACCGACGTCCTGATGCGCGAGCTCCTGCCGCCCTTGCTGCACCAGGTCTCCGGCGTGGACTACGCGGGCGGCTACCGCCCCTCCAAGAAACACGAGCGGATCGGCGGAGACTTCTACGACGTCCACCCCGCGTCCGAGGACGGCGACGCGTCGCTGGTCGTCCTCGGAGACGTGTGCGGCAAGGGCCTGGAAGCCGCCGTGATGACCGGGAAGATCCGCAACACGCTCCACGCGCTGCTCCCGATAGCGCAGGACCACCAGCGGATCCTGAGCCTGCTGAACACCTCGCTCCTCAACTCCCACAACACCCGCTTCGCCACCCTGGTCCTCGCCTCCGCGATGCGGGAAGGCAACACCGTGCGCCTACGGCTCACCAGTGCCGGCCACCCCGCACCGCTGATCCTGCGCTCCGACGGCCGGGTCGAGGAGGCACCGACCAAGGGCACCCTGGTCGGCGCGCTCCCCCAGGTCACCGCCGAAACCGTGCAGGTGACCCTGGCGCCGGGCGAGACCTGCGTCCTCTACACGGACGGGATCATCGAGGCGCGCGGCGGCCCGATGGGCGGTACGCAGTTCGGTGAGGAACGGCTGTTCCGGGCACTGTCCGAGTGTGTGGGCATGCCCGGCGAGGCGGTGGTGGAGCGGGTGCAGATGCTCGCGTCCCAGTGGGTGGGGACCGGCAGCCACGACGACATGGCCGTCGTCGTGATCTCCGCCCCCCTCTCCAACCACCTCAGCGCGGTGGACGGCCATACGCGGGGCAGGTTCACCGCATGAGCATCGATACGGTGCGGATCCCCGCACTCGGACTCCTGACGGACCACCTGTGGGATGCCGCTCTGCGCGGCGACGAAGCGGCCGCGACCTCAGCGGTGTGCAGGGCGCTGGACGAGGGCCTGGACGCGGAGGCCGCCCTGCTCGATGTGATCGCTCCCGTTCAGGGACGGGTAGGCGGGGAATGGGCGGCCAACCGCATCACCGTCGCCCAGGAACACGCCGCGACCGCCATCAACGAGCGGGCAGTGGCCGCGGTCGCCCAGCACCCGGCGGCCCGCACGACACCCACACGCGGCCGGATCACGGTGGCCTGCGTCGACGGCGAATGGCACGCCCTGCCCGCCCGGCTCCTGGCCGAGGTGTTGAAACTGCGGGGCTGGCGCGTGGACTATCTCGGCGCCCAGGTCCCCACTCCCCACCTCATCGCACACATCCACTCCACCGGCCCGGACCTCGTGGCGCTCTCCAGCTCGATTCCCACCCGCCTGCCCACCGCGCACGCCACGATCACCGCCTGCCAGGCCGCCGGGACCCCCGTCCTGGTCGGCGGCGCCGCCTTCGGCCCCGACGGCAGGTATGCCCGTCTGCTCAAGGCGGACTCCTGGGCACCCGACGCCCGCAGGGCGGCGCAGGACCTTGCCCTTCGTCCGCTGCCCCGCATCCGGCCCGACCACCATGCCATCGACGACCTGCCCCACCTGGCCGACCAGGAGTACACCGTGGTCGCCCGCACCCGACCCCAGCTCGTACGAGCGGCGTTCGACAGGCTGGAGGAGGCCTTTCCGGCGATGCGCGGCTACGGCGAGACCCAGCGCGAGCGCACGGCCGAAGACCTCTCCCACATCGTGGAGTTCCTCGCCACCGCCCTCTACATCGACGACGAGGAGGTCTTCACCCGCTTCCTCCAGTGGACCGCCGGCATCCTGACCGCCCGCGGCGTCCCCGCCCAGTCCCTGCCCCCCGTGCTGGAGATCCTCGGCCGGGAACTGAAGGACTTCCCCCGGGCGGGCGCGATCCTCCGCGCCGGCCGCGCCTGTCTGACCAGTGTCCCCTTCCCCGCCGCCAGGACCTCCGCATGAACTTCGTACCCCCGCGCCCGCTCCGGCTGACGTACGTCGACACGGACGACACCGTACGCATCGAGCTGCACGGCGACTTCGACCACGCCTGCGCCGACGGCCTCCTGGACGGCGTGATGCGGCTGCTGGCCGACCGCAGCGACCTGAGGAACCTCCACCTGCACTGCGGGAACATCACCGCAGTCGACTCCACCGGCCTGGCGACCCTGCTGATGATCCGACGGCACACCGACACGGCCGGGGTGCGCCTGCACCTCGTCGACAGGACCGCCCGCCTGGACCGCATGCTCCGGCTCACCGGAACCCTCGAGCACCTCACGGACACGAGCGACAGCACCACCTCCGGTGCCGCCCAGGAACAGACCACGGCCGCGCAGGAAGCGATCCCGGCCCGCTCCGGCGGTTCGGACGCCACCTGACGGCTGCCGCCTCGGCGATGCGACAGGCACTCCACCACACACGCGTAGAGGTCCAGCGACGGGGTTGCCTCCGGACTCACGGAGGCGAAGGGGAGGTCCTTTTGCCGAGGGGGTCTGGGGCCGGGTCGCCGGAGAGGCGGACCGTGCTGAGGATGCGCATGACCAGGTCGTCGCGTACGGCTCCCTGGACGCCCGACCGGCCGTAGAAGTCCCAGGCGACGAAGTCGCCCTTGGAATTCTTGAAGCCGAAGGCGATCGCCCAGCCGTCCCCCGCGCACTTGTGGTCCTTCTTGGCGCCCTCGGTGCGGGCCTTCACGTAACTCCCCTTGACCCCGGCCTTGGTTGTGTAGGCCACCGGCTTGTCCCACTTGACGGCCTCCTTGTCCGGGGATGCGAACGCGGAGTACGCCCAGGCCGTCGCCGTCTTCTCGGCGACCTCGTCGGTGGTCTTTGCGCCGTCGGCACCCTTGGTACCGGTGGACGCGAGCGCGATGTCGTTGACGTAGCCGTCGCCGTTGGCATCCAGACTGCACCACTTCTTCTTGAAGAAGGCGGGCGCGGTGTGCCCGATCACCGGCTTGTCGGGGTCCTTGTCGTCCGAGAAGCCGCTGAAGATCTGCGGCTCCAGGACTTCCCAGTCCGGCGGCACGTCGAAGGCGGTGCCGTGCGCCGGATTCACCACGACCTTCCAGCCCTTGACCGTCGACTTCACGGCGCCCGGGGCGCCCGAGGACACGGAGCCGGACGGGGAACCGGAGGCGGGTGCAGGGGAAGCCGGCCCCCCGGCGCCGTCCGCCCTGTCGCCGTCCCGGAAGAGGACCGCGGCGGTCACCGCGACGGCCACCCCCGCAGCCACCGTCACCGATATCGCCACGACGGCCTTGCGCCGGGGCGCGGAACGCGGCGCCGGTCCGGGAGGCGGAGTCGGCGCGCCGGACGGGTACTGCTGGTGCGTACCGGGCGTGGCGCCCTGCCAAGGTTGGCCGAATGCGCCAGGTCCGTAGGGGCCGGTCTGGGCGCCCTGCTGTCCGGGAACCGGCTGCCGGTAGGGGTTTTGCCCCGCGTTCTGCCTGCTCTGGTCCCCATCGGGCGTCTGCTGTCCTGGCCACATGGCGCGCAACAATAGGGCGGTGGCCGCCGCTCGTCACGCTTCGAGGGCGGGGAGGGCGCGGATCCGGCCACCCTTCCCGCCGGGGTCCCGCGACCTACTTCCCGAAGGACAGCAGGGAGTGGTCCACCTTCTTCGACTCCGGGCTGCGTACGGTCCCGTTGAGCAGGAAGACGCGTCCCTCGACCCAGGCCAGCCGGACGCTGGAGGTGTAGAAGGCGGATTCGGGCCCCTTGGCGACCGTCGGGCTCTGCAGGAATATCTGGGGCAGGCCTCCGCCCGTCGGGATGGCCGCCATCGCCGCGGACAGGCCCTTGTCCGTGTCGACGTAGACGACGACCTTCCCCTCCTCGATGGCCAGCGGGAACATGACGCGGCCGTCGGGGCCCGTCGTGCGCCACTTCACCTGACCGGTGTTGAGGTCGACCGCGATCACCTCGTCGGGCTTGTCGACGTCCAGCGGGTACTTGGTATCGGGTGTGCCGCCCGCGATGTAGAGGGTGTCCGCGTCGGCCACCGCCGCGTTGCAGTCGTGCAGGTCGCCGCTGCCGCTGCCCCAGCCGTTGCACCGCTTGCTGACCCCGAAGGCGGCATTGGTCTGCGAACGGACCTTGCCGTCGGCGGCGAAGGCCGTGATGTTCCAGACCTTCTCCTGCGTGTTGTAGGTGCTGACGACGAGCGGGTCCACGGACAGGATCTGGCCGAGGTTCGAGCCCTTCGCGTACTGGTGGCTCCACTTGGCAGCGCCGGTCGCCGGGTCGATCTCCTCGATCACCGACTGACGGTCGGCCGAGTCCTGGCCGAAGCAGTCGCGTACGAGCATCAGCCTGGCGGCGCCGCCGCCGACCGTCGCAGGGGTGCAGCCGGTGCTCGGCGTACCGAAGAGTTTGTGCCCGTCGGTGACCGAGAAACCGCTCACGACCGCGGCACGCGCCACCGCGACGGTGTCCCCTGAGATGGCCAGCCGCAACTCGTCAGCCTGGTCGAAGGCCTTCTCCTTCGGTATCTCCAGCTTCCAGCCCGCCTGGCCCGTGGCGAGGTCGACCTGCTGGAGGTGGGTGCACTGGGAGGTCGCGCTGTCCTTCTCGCGGACCCCGACGACGATCTTCCCGTTCGGGCCGGGACTCTCCGGGACCCCGCACAGCGGCGTGGCGAGGGGAAGCTTCCACTTCTCCTTGCCGTCGGTCGCGGTGTAGGCGGTGACCTCCTTGAACATCGCCTTGATCACGGCGTCCCCCACCCGCCAGGGGCCGTGCTGTGAGGCACCGGAGCCGGCCAGTTCGGTCCGGTTCGACAGCAGCCAGACCCTGCCCTCGCCCGGCTGGATCCCGGCGTTGGGGTCGAAGACGAACGGGGGGCCGCCGGGGCCCTGGCCGTCTCCCTGGTCCACGGACGCGGACGGGGCGGGGGCGGCGGAGTCGCCGTCCCCGGCGTCGCCGGAGCCGTCGCGCAGGAGGATGTACGAGCCGCCGCCGAGGGCGAGCAGGGCCGCGACCAGGGCCGCCACCAGCACGCCGGTCCTGCCCCGCAGGCCGCGGCGGGGCGGGCGCACGAAGTCCGCTGCCTGCAGCGGCGGTTGCGCGTACGGATTGCCCGGTGCGGGCCCCGATCCGGGCTGTGGCGTCCGGTAGACCGAGCCGTAGCCCGGCTGGACTGCCTGCGGTTGCCGATCAGGGCCCGGCAGTTCGTCGAAGTCGCGACGGGTCATGGGGTCAGTGTGGCTGGCGGGACGGCCGAACCGGGATACTTTTTTAGGCTACTTCCCGTCACCGTGCCCGGTTCCGGCCCTAGTTCCCCAGCGCCTGTACCCGCCGGGTGCAGGCGTGCTCACCCAAGTCGGCAGCGTCTCCCTCGCGCACGCCGCGTTCGGGCTCACCCTCTCAAGCGTGGTTGACCGGAAGGACGTCCGGGGAGAGGGCTCCGGCCTGGGCCGAGGCGCTCGTCATGCGGCGGCGGTGGTGGCAGAGGACCTCGTAGCCGATCTCCTCCGCCGGGCGGTTCACGTCACCGACGACTACCTGCTCGCCCTCGACCACCATCTCACCACCCACCGTGCGGGCGTTGTGCGTGGCGCGGGCGCCGCACCAGCACAGGGCCTCCACCTGGAGCTGCTCCAGACGGTCCGCCAGCTCGATCAGGCGCTGGGAGCCGGGGAAGAGCTTCGTACGGAAGTCCGTGGTGATGCCGAACGCGAAGACGTCCATGTCCAGGTCGTCCACGATCCGGGCCAACTGGTCGATCTGCTCGGGGGCCAGGAACTGCGCCTCGTCCACGATCACGTAGTCGGCCTTGCCGCCCTTGGTGAGCTGGGCCACCACGTACGCGTACAGGTCCATGCCCTCCGGAGCCTCCACCGCCTCCGTCACCAAACCGAGGCGGGACGAGAGCTTGCCTTCCCCCGCCCGGTCGTCACGGGTGAAGATCACGTCCGTCAGGCACGGGCCCGGAGGGCGGTCCCGATCACCCTTACCTCAGCCGGGCCGGTACTCGGCCCAGGTCTTGGGCGTCTCAGAGATCCTGACAGCCGTGAGCTCGGGGATTCGTTCCGTCCAGAGGTCGTAGATCCATACGGCAAGATTCTCTGCCGAGGGCGAGGCACCCCCCCCCATCGCCTCATTCAAGTGACGGTGGTCGAGGGTCTCATCCATCCATTTCTTGAACGCATCGAGATCCCGGTAATCCCGCACGAAACCCGCCTCCGTGAGGTCCTCCCGGCGGGCGCAGAGCTCGAGAACCACGACGTAGTTGTGCCCATGCATGCGGGCGCAGGGGTGCCAGCTCGGCAGTCGGTCGAGAACGTGGCTGGCCGAGAAGTGAAACTCCTTGGTGATCGTCAGCATGGCCACCCCAGTCTGCCCACGAGCGGCGGAACTCCCCCCGGCATGAGTGCTTCGCGCATCACCGATCGACCTCGCCGTCACCGAGAATGGCGCGGTTGAGCGATACGCCGGCCAGGAAACGCTCCCGCATCGCGTCATCGGCGATCAGGTCCGCCTTGCGAAGGACTGCGCCCCTGGCACGGTCGAGCAGTGCCCGCGCCTCGTCCTCGGATCCGCGCGCCGAGAGGACGAGCGCCGAGTGGTAGAGAACCTCCTCGGTCCGCAGCGCGGGCATGTCCCCGACCTCGTCCAAGATCCGGAGAGCCTCCCGCGCATGCTCCTCGGCCCCCTCCACGTCGCCCTTGCGCACCAGGATCCGACTGCGCAGGGAATGAGCGGCAATCTCACTCCGCACCATGCCGCTGCGCCGCGTCTCGACACATGTGGCGACCGCCAGCCGTTCCGCCGCGTCGAGGTGCTCCCCGTACTCGCCCGCATCGTCGAGCAGCACTTCCGCATAGAGGTTGCGCACGATGGGGACCAGGTTGGCCAGCCACGTCCGCTCGGTTTCCGCCCAGGCCTCGGCGATCAGGCGACGGCTCTCGACCGGGTCTTCCGAACGCTGCGCGACGATGCGGGCGAGAAGTGCGGCATTGTAGGCGTGCCAGGCACTGTCACCGCCGCGGTCCGCCTCGAAATCGAGAGCCTCGCGCAGGGCCTCCTCTGCCTTCCCGTAGTCCCCGAGGCCCACATGCACCTGGGCGAGATAGTTGAGCGCTATGGGCAGCTCCGCCTTCAACGGCTCGTCGCGCAACCGCGCGACACACCGGGTCAGCCTCGTCAGCGCCTCGATCAAGTGCCCACTGTCGAAGAGGGTGATGCCGAGCTGCATCTCTCCCAGGTTGCGGGCGTGCTGCAGGACCGGCTCCCCGCTGCCGCCAAGGCGCGGGTCCGAGGCGTACATGCGTTCCGCCTCCCGGAGCTGCGCCAGGCCGTCGGCAAGCCTGCGCTTGGAGACCTGCCGGCCGTATTCGACACGGGCCACGAAGAGGGCGACCGGGTCCCCGTGCTCCTCGGCCAGTTCCACGGCAGCAGCCAGCTTGACCAGTGAAGGTACGAGTCCCTGCGTGGCGAGGAGGGTCTTGCCGCGCAGCAGCGTTGCACGGATGGCCAGTTCCGGCTCCGCGCATCGCCTCGCCGCAGCCTCCGCCTCAGCCGCCAGGTCATCGATGTCGGGTCCGCCCGCAGGCCGGCTCTGTCCTCGCCAGCGCACCTCGGTCAGCGAGAGAAGCAACTCCACGGCCTGTACGAAACGCCGGTCCCGGCCCTCGGTGCCCGTCGGTAGATCCCGGGTGGCTTTGATCACCTCTTCACAGTGCCGCTCGGCCTCGGCGAAGGACAACCCTTCCGTGGCCGCGTCGCGAGCAAGCGCGAAATGGGCGTCGGCCGACGCAGCGAGACAGGCAGGGCCGCCCTGTCTCAGGTGACGTGCGATCTCCAGCCGCCGCTCCAGCGAGGTGGCCTCCGGTCGCGCCTGGCTGAGCGCCACCGCGATGCGTGCGTGTCGCGACCGCATCTGTTCGGCGCTCTGTTGTGCGTAGACAACGCTCCACAGCGCGCGGTGCTCGAAGCGGTAGCAGTCCGCTGCCTCCCAGCGCGCCCACGCGGGAGGCTCCTCGGGGACGAGCAGGCGGTGGTCCCGGGCGATCAGCCGCAGCCGCTCCATCACAACGTCATGAGACAGACCCGTGACCGCCGCGACCGTGCCCGACAGGAACACGTCCCCTTGGGCGGCTCCGGTGACAAGCAGAGCCCGGTCCTGCTCGGTCAGCGTGCGCAAACGCTCCTCCACCACCCTCGAGAGGGTGGGCGGCAGGGCCACATCGGCCCCATGGCCGGGGCTCCACTCGTCCAGGCAGAGCGTCACGAAGATGGCATGGCCACCTGTCAGCTCCGCCAGCCGGTGCGAGAGGGCGGGCGGAGCCGCCGGGTGCCGCTGCGCGACGAGTTCGGCGATCGCGTCCTGTGGCAGTCCCCTCATCGTCCTGCGTCGTAGCAGCCCCTCACTGGCCCAGCGGTGCAGCAACGACTCGACCTTGGATTCACGGCCGTCCGCGTACGCTCCATCGCTCGTGTGACTGAGTACGACGGCGAGCTGCTCCTGCGGCAGTTTGCGCAGAAGCAGGTCGAGGACGAACTGGCTGCTCTCGTCGATGTGCTGGATGTCGTCGATCACGAGCACGGTCGGCGGGCCCTGCCTGACCACCTCCAGCAGGCCGTCCACGATCCGGAGCGCCGCCGCATGCCGAAATGGCAACAGGCTGTCGAAGGGCATCGACCCGGAATCGAGAGAGGCCTCGGTGATCTCCCGTCCCAGGGTGAACACCGCCCCGAGTCCGGGGACGATCGCGGACAGCACCTCCGGTGCCGATCGGACCACCCCCTGCCCGGTGGCGCCGAGCATCCTCCTGAAGACGCCGCGCCGCTTGGGTTCCTGCTCCTCTCCGAGCTTCAGGAGCAGATCGAGCACCGGCCCGTACATCAGGTCCGGTCCGATTCCGGGTTGGCACCTGGTGGACACGATCCGGTACCTCGCGGGGCCCGGCGACACGACGGCCTCGGCCTCGAACGCCCTCAGCAGAGCGGACTTACCCATTCCTGACACACTGTCGAAAGCAAGGGCCTGGCCGCCTCGCCCCTCCGCAAGCGCCGCCAGGACCGAGCGCAGTTCCGTCATGTGCTCAACGCGATCGACGAATCCGATCGGCACTACGCGTCCCCCGTCTCATCGCTTTCACGGAGCTTCCCAGCCCACATCGGCACGCGCCGCCAACGGTAGATCATCCGGGTTCGGCCTGCCCACGACTCGGCGAGATCAGTTCATCCAGATGGTGCTGTCACCTCGCCGTCACCATGCCCGCTGCTTCAGTACAACTGCACGAACAACGTGCCGACTCTCGACAAAGGGCTGGACGGAGTCGAGGTATCAGCCGCACCGAAGACCGGACCGGGTGACATCCCGTACAAGGAGCTCGGGGTGACTCCGGATGCGAAGAAGGTCGTACAGAGCTACGACGACATCATCAAGGACCTGGAACAACGCGGGCCGGATGCGCGCAGCGTCGTTGCCATCTCCCGCCATGGCGGGATCGGCCACGTCTTCAACGCTGTGAACACTCCTCACGGAGTGGTCTTCCTGGATGGCCAAACCGGAACTCTGGCCAGGTTGGAGACATTCAACGTCAGCGAAATCGCTCATGTCCCCTATCGCTAGCACTGTCAGGAACCAGAGATGCTCACGTTGAACGGGGCCGTGGAAGCGGCACGCCCCTACCTTGCACAGGCATTCGCCCACGAGCCATGGGCAGTCGTCGTACAGCCACAACTGAGCGAGGAACACGACCTGGCCTGGATCATCAGGTACGACACGCAGCAGAGCATCGACACCCTCGGCAGGGCGGCCGGCCCTCTCACGAGGGTGGTCCTGGTCCCCAAGGACGGCTCTCCGGTGCGCTTTCCCCCCTCCCACCTCCCCCTGGATGAGTATTTCGCCTACGTCCGGCACGGTGGCTGGGACACCGGCGGCCTGGCGAGGACAGTGCGTGCCGAGCCGTGGCAGATGGCCCTGCAATGGCTGCTCACCACCTACCGCGGCCTGGTCGAACTGGCGAGCATCGAACCGGTGGCCGAGGATGCCGGCACGTGGCTGTTCGCGTGTCAGGTGATCGAGCAGCCCGGATATCCACGGACCCCGACGCTGGCCGCTTCCGTGGTGGTGCCCAAGGACCTTGGGGTGCCGTTCCATCCGGCGGCCGATGATCCTTGGGGCGATGCTGCGGAATACACGCGGAACCAGGTGGAGCGTGATCCGGAGAGGCAGGCGCTGCGACTGAACTCACGTGGCTGCGTGGTCACGGTGGCCGCTGCGATCGCGGGCCGGCCGTCGTCCCCGCTGCCATGGCAGCCGGCTCACGAGGCGCCGGGGTGGTGGCAACTGCTGCTACGGCGCTACTTCCCAACGGCGGACCAGCTGCGGTGCGCCGACTGGGACGAGGTCATCGCGCAGGCCGAGAAGTCCGGACCCGGCACGCAGGGCGTGGTGTGGGTGCGGCGGGCGATCCGCGGGACCGAGGTCAGCGGCCACCTTGTGTACGCGCACAACAACAACGGAACCGTGGTGTTCCTGGATGGAATGACCGGTGGTCTGGCTCGACTGGACACGGTCGGACTGCGTGAGCTGGTCTTCGCCCGAGTGAAGACCGGAGTTCCCCGGACGGCCAAGGGGCCCGAGGAGCCGTTCCTGCTGCCCAACTCCGACCCCTGGGGGTTCCTCGACGCCTGGAACCGGGGCGAGGCGATGGGTCCGACACCCGCCTCCGGGGACGCCGACTGGTTCGCCCCGACGATGGCGAAGCTGGGCCCGGTCCTGGAGGTCAGTGAATTCTCGACCATCACTGAGTCCGTACGGGCCCTCGCCGCACTACATGTCGGCGGACGGGCGCTCGTGTGGGTACGGCGCCAGGATGACCGCGGGCGCGAATCCACCGGGCTGCTCCTCACAGGGCTACACACGCACGCCGGACATGTGGGCCTCATCGACGGATCGGCCAATGAGCTGCGAAGCCTGGACACGTTCGGGGAATCCGGCGTGCGCGTGATCCGCTATCGCTGACGCCGGCAAGTGCGCGCCCTGCGTACCGCGCTGGGACCCGGGGACGAAGCCGTAGTGTCTCAGGCGTGGTTGACCGGGAGGACGTCCGGGGAGAGGGCGCCGGCGTGGGCCGCGGCCGAGGTCATGCGCTTGCGGTGGTGGCGGCGGCACAGGACCTCGTAGCCGATCTCCCCCGCCGGGCGGTTCACGTCACCGACCACCACCTGGGCGCCTTCGACCACCATCTCCCCGCCCACCGTGCGGGCGTTGTGCGTGGCACGGGCGCCGCACCAGCACAGGGCCTCCACCTGGAGCTGTTCCAGGCGGTCCGCCAGTTCGATCAGGCGCTGGGAGCCGGGGAAGAGTTTGGTGCGGAAGTCTGTGGTGATGCCGAAGGCGAAGACGTCCATGTCGAGGTCGTCGACGATGCGGGCCAGCTGGTCGATCTGGTCGGGGGCGAGGAACTGGGCCTCGTCCACGATCACGTAGTCCACCCTGCCGCCCGCCGAGAGCTGGGCCACCAGGTACGCGTAGAGGTCCATGCCCTCCGGTGCCTCCACCGCCTCCGTCACCAGGCCGAGGCGGGATGAGAGCTTGCCCTCCCCCGCCCGGTCGTCACGGGTGAAGATCACGCCCTGCAGGCCCCGCGCATCGCGGTTGTGGGCGATCTGGAGCGCCAGCGTGCTCTTTCCGCAGTCCATCGTTCCGGAGAAGAACACCAGCTCGGGCATGGGGAGTACAGCGCCTTTCGAAGGGAGGGTGAGGGGAGGCGGCGGGAGCGTCAGGAGCGGATTTCGAGCAGCGGGACGAGCTGCTCGGCCGGGGTCATCGAGCCGTGCATGCCCGCGAGGGCCGACTCGTTGGGCTCGGCCCGCGAGGCGGTGATCGCCACGTCGGCCTGGGCGGCCGCGATCACGTCGCCGATGCGGCCGAGGACCCGCTCGTCGCATTCGCCCGGTGCCCCGAACCAGCCCAGTTCCAGGGCTTCCGCGCGGCTCGCGACCCAGAAGCGGTCACCGAGCACCTCGCGCCAGACGGTCAGCACGTCGGCCTCGGCGCCCGGTACGGCGTACACGTGCCGGGCCCGGCCCTCGCCGCCCAGCAGGGCGACGCCCGCGCCGAGTTCCCAGTCGTCGTCGTAGTCGATGCGGGAGTCCTCGTCGAAGGGGACGTCCACCATGCCGTGGTCGGCGGTCACGTACAGCGCGGTGCGCGGGGGCAGTTGCTCGGCGAGCCGCTGCACCAGCCGGTCGACGTACATGAGCTGGCCGCGCCAGGCGTCGGAGTCGACGCCGTGCCGGTGGCCGGCCCCGTCGAGCTCGCTGTAGTACGTGTACACGAGCGAACGGTCGCCGGCCGCGAGCCGCTCGGCCGCGAGGTCCATGCGCTCCTCGCCGGTCATCCGGCCGAGGAAGGTGCCGCCGCTCAGCGCGACCTTCGTGAGCGGGGTGGTCTGGAACGCGGGCGAGGACACCTGCGCCGTGGCCACCCCGGCCGCGTCCGCCTGCTGGAAGACGGTCGGGTACGGCTGCCAGGGCTTGGGCGGGGTCCACGGGTGCCAGCGGAGCTGGTTCATCAGTTCGCCGGTGGCCGGGTTGCGCACGGTGTAGCCGGGCAGGCCGTGCCGCGCGGGCGGCAGGCCGGTGCCGACGGAGGCCAGCGAGGTGGCGGTGGTCGCCGGGAAGCCCGCCGTGATCGGGCGGCCGGTGCCGCCGCGCGAGCTGCCGAGCAGGGAGGTGAGGTACGGGGCCTCGTCCGGGTGGGCCTTGATCTGCTCCCAGCCCATGCCGTCGACCAGGAACACGCAGTTCCGGTCGGCCGGGGTCAGCTCGGCGATCGAGGCCTCGAAGCCGGGTACGCCCTGGCCGGCCACGAGGGTGGGCAGCAGATCGGCGAGCGAGCCGGTGCCGTAGTGCGGCACCGGGGCGCCGGCCAGGTCCAGCAGCTCAGGCTCGTCCTGCCAGCTCTGCGCGGCGGAGTACGCCATCAGCGGGCGGGGGTGGAGGTCGCTGCCGTGGCCTCGGAGAGTGCCTGCGCAAAGACCAGGGTCTGGCGGACCGCCTCGGGACCGTCGCCGGCCTCGCTGACGCGCAGGCTGAGGTCGTCGGCGGTGGAGTTGCCGGTGTAGCCGTGGTCGGCGTCGCAGTTGGCGTCGCCGCAGGCGGCGGGCTCCAGGTCGATGCGCGAGACCGCGCCCCAGCCGATGGTCAGGACGACCTCGCGGGGCAGGGTGCCCGGGGTGTAGGACTCCGGGTTGGCGACGACGCGGCTGAGCACCACGGAGGAGATGGTGGCCAGCTTGACCGACTCGGTGGAGGTGGTCGCGTACGGCGACGGGGAACCGGCGTCGGCGGCCTGCTCGTCGGTGTGGCTGACGATGAAGCGGTTGCCGGTCAGGACCAGCACGGTGACGTGCCGGCGCACCTCGTTGGAGTCGAAGGTCGTCTCCTGGTGGACCAGGTACGACGAAATCGGCTCGCCGCCCACCGCGGCCTCCACGGCCTCGGCCACGAGGGCCGGGTAGTAGCCGCTGCGCTCGATCGCCGTGCGCAGCCCCTGGGTCGTCGTACCGGATTTCGCCATGAGGTCCATCCTAAGGCCCGTACGGGCCACCCCGGCCGCCCCGGACCTCAGTAGCTGGGCAGGGTCCGCGGGCCGAGGTCGCCGCGGGCGGGCGGGTGGGCGACGCGGACCGTCGCGCTGAGCACGGACAGCCCCTCGGTGGCGACGACGACGGGCTCCAGGGCGACACCGACCACCTCGGGATGGTCGTCGACGAGGCGGGAGAGGCGCAGGAGCAGTTCCTCCAGGGCGGGGGTGTCCACGGGGTCGCTGCCGCGCCAGCCGAAGAGCAGCGGGGCGGTGCGGATCGAGCGGATCAGGCTCGCCGCGTCCTTGTCCGTGGCGGGAACCAGCCGGTGGGCGGTGTCGCCGAGGAGTTCGGAGGCGACCCCGGAGAGCCCGAAGGACAGGACGGCGCCGGCAGCGGGGTCGATGACGGAGCGGATGACGGTGTCGACGCCCCGCGGGACCATCGACTGGACCACGGGGAGCAGCTCCTGCGGTTTGCCCAGCGCGTGGGTGAGCTCCTCGTACGAGCGGCGCAGCTCGGCCTCGGTGGTGAGGTCGAGGCGGACCCCGCCGAGGTCGGCGCGGTGGCGCAGGTGCGGGGCGGTGGTCTTGAGGGCGACGGGGTAGCCGAGGACCCGGGCGGCGCGGACCGCGGCGTCGGCGCTGGGGGCCGGGAGCGTGGAGAGCACCCGGATCCCGTACCGGGCGAGCAGCTCGCGGCCATCGGGGTCGTCAAGGGTGGCCACCTGCTCCTCCCCTACGCCGGCCAGCAGGCGGGAGAGCTGCCCGGCGGCCCCGCTCTCGTCGATGTCCTCGAACTCGGGCACCTGCCCGACCTCGGCGACGCCCCGGCGCCACTGCCCGTACCGGACGGCTTCGGCGACGGCCTTGACGGCCCGCTCGGCTGCGGGGTAGCTCGGGATCCGGGCGGTTCCGGGAGCGGGCACGGCCGCGCTCCCCGCACCGTCGGAGGCCGGCTCCGGCCGGAAGGGCGTCGCCGCGGTGGCGGGCACGGCGTCGGAGGCGGGCACGGCGTCGGAGGCGGGCCGGGAGGCAGCCCCGCCCCCGTGTCCGCCGTCGGGCCCCGCTTCGGAGGCGGACCCGGAGCCCAGGGCCGCCAGGGCCGTCGCGGGCGTCGGCAGCGTCGCGGGCAGCGCGTCGGCGAGGACCGTAGCGGCGGTCGGCGCCGTGGCCGCCGAGAGCGCCTCCGCGAGGGCGCCGAGCTCCACGTGGACCACGGCCACCGGCTTGCCGGGGTGCGCGGCGGCGGCCGCCCGCAGGGCCTCCGCCAGATCGTCGGCGAGCGCGTGCTCGCTCACCCAGGGGATCGCGGTGACGACGACGGCGTCGGTGTCCGGCGAGGCCAGCGCGGCGGAGACTGCCGTGCGGAAGTCCTCCGGCGAGGCGGCCGTGGTCAGGTCGAGCGGCGGCAGCGGCCGCAGCCCCTCGGTCAGGCAGGCGTCGTAGGTGAGCACCCCGAGCGATTCGGAGTTGCCGAGGATGGCCACCCGCGGCCCGGCCGGTACGGGCTGCGAGGCCAGCAGCAGGCCGACGTCCACCAGCTCGGTGACCGTGTCGACCCGGATGACGCCGGCCTGCCGCAGCAGCTCCGAGACCGTCGCCTCGGGCAGTCGGGTGCCGGGGACCACGTGTCCGGCGGGGGTGTGCCGGCCTCCCTTGGCGACGACCACGGGCTTGACGGCCGCGGTGCGCCGGGCGAGCCGGGTGAACTTCCTCGGGTTGCCCAGGGTCTCCAGGTACATGAGCGCGACGTCGGTCGCCTCGTCGTCGTACCAGTACTGGAGGATGTCGTTGCCGGAGACGTCGGCCCGGTTTCCGGCGGAGACGAAGGAGGACAGCCCCTCCCCGCGCCGCAGCAGCCCGGAGAGCAGCGCGATGCCGATCGCCCCGGACTGGGTGAAGAGGCCGACCCTTCCCCGCGCGGGGGCCGGAGCGGGGGCCAGAGAGGCGTTCAGCTCCACCTCGGGGGCCGTGTTGATCACCCCGAAGGCGTTCGGTCCGATCAGCCGCATCCCGTACGAGCGCACCTGGCGCACCAGTTCGCGCTGGCGGGCCATGCCCTCGGCCCCGCTCTCCCCGTATCCGGCGGACAGTACGACCAGCCCCTGCACCCCGTGTTCGCCGCAGGCCGCCACCGCGTCCGGGACCCGGTCCGCCGGGACCGCGATGACGGCGAGGTCGACCGGGGCGCCGACGGCGTCGAGCGTCGGGTAGGCCCGTACGCCGTCGAGCAGATCGCGGGTGACTGCCTCGTTGACGGCGTAGAGGTGGCCGTGGAAGCCGCTGTCGCGCAGGTTGCGCAGGGCCGCCGCGCCCACGCCCGCGAGGGAGCGGCTGACTCCGATCACCGCCACGGAGCCGGGGGACAGCAGCCGCTGAACGGAGCGGGCCTCGGCGCGCTGTTCGCGGGCTCGCTGGACGGCGAGGGACTCGGCGGTCGGTTCGAGGTCGAGGGTGAGGTGGACGGAGCCGTCTTCGAAGCTGCGCTTCTGCTGGTAGCCGGCGTCGGTGAACACCTTGATCATTTTGCTGTTGGCGGGCAGCACCTCGGCCGCGAAGCGGCGGATCCCGCGCTCGCGGGCCACCGCGCCGATGTGTTCGAGCAGGGCGGAGGCGACTCCGCGTCCCTGGTGGGCGTCCTGGACGAGGAAGGCGACCTCGGCCTCGTCGGAGGGCCCGGTGGCCGAGCGGCCGTCGGCGCCGATCCGGTCGTAGCGGACGGTGGCGATGAACTCGCCGCCGATCGTCGCGGCGAGGCCGACCCGGTCCACGTAGTCGTGGTGCGTGAAGCGGTGCACGTCGCGGTCGGAGAGCCGGGGATAGGGAGCGAAGAAGCGGTAGTACTTGGACTCGTCCGAGACCTGCTCGTAGAAGCTGACCAGCCGGCCCGCGTCGTCGGTGGTGATGGGCCGGATCCGGGCGGTGCCGCCGTCCCGAAGGACGACGTCGGCTTCCCAGTGGTCCGGGTACGAGGGGTCGGACTCGGTCGTCATGGGGTCACCTTAAGGCTCGAACGCTTCGATTGGCCTGGGCGCGGCGCATCGGGCAAGCTGGCTCGAATCAGGGCAAGCTGGGGTAGGTCGAATGGCGGGGAAGACGGGCCGAAGGTCGGTTCGACCATTCCGGACGCCGTGAGAGACTGGTCTAGACAACCGTAAGAACCTGAAGGGCATCACCATGGCAGAGCGCCGCGTCAACGTCGGCTGGGCCGAGGGCCTGCACGCTCGTCCCGCCTCGATCTTCGTCCGCGCGACGACCGCTTCCGGCGTCCCGGTGACCATCGCGAAGGCCGGCGGCGACCCCGTCAACGCCGCCTCCATGCTGGCGGTCCTGGGCCTGGGCGCCCAGGGCGGCGAGGAGATCGTCCTCTCGTCCGAGGCCGACGGCGCCGAGGCTGCACTGGACCGCCTCGCGAAGCTGGTCGCCGAGGGTCTCGAGGAGCTCCCCGAGACCGTCTGACCCCTTCGGGTTCGACCCGCAGGACTTGCCGGACTTGTACGGCGAAGCCGTTGCCCCCGACCACCACGGTCGAGGGCAACGGCTTCGCTGCTTTCCGCTCGGGATCCCGGCCGGCGCGGCGACGCACGGGCCGGGACGAGGCCCGACCGAGGCTGGGACGGAGATCGGCGGAGATCGGCGGGGGGATCGGCGCGGATCGGACGGGGCCCGGACCGGCTCGGCCGGAAATGCGCCGACCAGCTCGGCCGGAAATGCGCGCACCGCCATTCCGGCGCACTCCATTCCGGCGTCCGGAATTCCCGCCATAAAAGCCGCGCGGGGCGCCGGGCACGCGGGCCGAATTAACCGGCCCGGATATCCCCCCTTTGTATACGGCGTTTGTTAATGCGGAACGCTTGCCGTGTTTACGGCAGGTTGCAAAGTCCTCACGCGCATCCGGTGCGCGCCCGCCGCCCGGTCCACGTGCGCCGCGGTCAGCGCCCGGGCCCGCTCGGCGTCGCCCCGGGCCACCGCGTCCACGATCGCGCCGTGCTCCGCCCAGGACTCCACGGGCCGCACCGGGGCCTCCACCACGTACATCCAGGCCACCTTGTGACGCATCTGGGTGAGCAGCGCGATGAGCCCGGGACTGCCCGAGGCCTGGGAGAGCGTCTCGTGGAACCAGCCGCCCAGGGAGCGCAGATCCTCCCCCTGGCCCCTCCTGGCCCGCTCCTGGCCCAGCCTGACCAGGCCGCGCAGCACCTTGAGGTGGGCCTCGCTGCGCCGCCGGGCCGCCCGGGCGGCCGCGAGGGGCTCCAGGAGCATCCGCAGCTCCAGGAGGTCGGCAGCCTCCTGCTCGGTCGGCTCGGCCACGCAGGCACCCGCGTGCCGGCGGGTGGTCACGAACCCCTCGGACTCCAGCGTGCGCAGCGCCTCGCGCACCGGGACGCGCGAGACCCCGTACCGGCGGGCCAGCACCTCCTCGGTCAGCCGGGCGCCGGGCCCGAACACCCCGGAGACGATGTCGTCGCGGACCGCTGTGCATACCGTGTGCGCGGGAATACGCAAGACCGGACCTCCGCCTTTTTCGTATGGCTGTGCGCGTTGCGACTCTATTGCAACACACGATAATTTCCGAGGACGGCCGGAAATACGAAACATTCACACACCGCGAAGCACGAAGTACGACGAAGGCCCCGACTCTGAGAGCCGGGGCCTTCGCGGAAGACGTGTGGTGCGGAGCGCAGCGGGTCAGACGTTGACGCCGTGCGAGCGCAGGTACGTGACCGGGTTGATGTCCGAACCGTAGTCGGCGCCGGTGCGGGCCTCGAAGTGCAGGTGCGGGCCGCTGGAGTTGCCCGTGGAGCCCGACAGGCCGATCTTCTGGCCCGGGGTGACCTGCTGGCCGACGGAGACGCTCAGCGAGGACATGTGGCCGTACTGGGTGTACGTGCCGTCGGCGTGCTTGATGACGACGTTGTTGCCGTACGCACCGCCGTAGCCCGCCTCGACCACGGTGCCGAGGCCCACGGCGTGCACCTCGGTGCCGGAGGCGGCGTGGAAGTCGATGCCCGTGTGGCTGCCGGAGGACCACATGCCGCCACCCGCGTGGTACTGGGTGCTGACGTAGGTGTCGTCGAGCGGGGACACGAAGGTGTTGAGGCGCTTGCGCTCCTCTTCGCGGGCGGCGCGCTCGGCGGCCTCGCGGTCGGCCTTGGCCTGGGCTTCGGCCTTCGCCTTGGCCTCGGCGGCCCGCTGCTTGGCGTCGGCCTCGGCCTGCGCCTTGGCGGCGGCGGCCTCGGCGGCCCGCTGCTGGGACTGGGCCTGGGCCTCGACGTCACCGGCGAGCTCGTCGGCCACCACGATGGTGTTGAGGGTGCCGGTGTCCTCGATGGAGGGGGACTGGTCCGCGGCGAACGCGGGACCGGCCAGGGAGCCGACGACACCAGTGGTGGCGAGGGCGGCTATGCCGGCATATCCGGCGGTCTTGCGGCTCAGACGACTCGAACCACGGTGCTTGCCGGCAACGCGACTGCCAAACGCCATGAAGGGGCTGATCCTTTCCTTCCCTCTCGCCTACCGGGTTAGCTGACGGGTTCGGAGCAGGAAGGTCTCCTACGGGCCCCCTCTTGCGAGGCGGTCCGATTCACCCCAGGGACACAAGTGGGTCCCCGGCTCCCCAGGCTCGCGCCTGACGGGGACTCGGCGATCGCTGTCCGGTGCCGCGGACGCGGCGGTTACAACTGACGAACAGCACGGCCGACGCTAGGCGGATCATCAGTCAATCGCCAAACAGACACGCCCTTTTGTTGCGTACGCCACACCACATACAAGCAACCACACCACTAAAGGGACATCGAGCCCAAAAAGGGCCCTGGTGGACAATCCACCAGGGCCCCTTGAACAGCGGGCCAGTTGACGGCCCGCCGGAGATCAACTGACGATCAGTTGGTGACCACGGTCACTGCGCCGATCCCGAGGGCCCGCACCGGCTCCTCGATCTGCGAGGCGTCGCCGACCAGGACCGTGACCAGACGGTCCACCGGGAAGGCGTTGACGACCGCCGAAGTGGCCTCCACCGTCCCGGTTTCGGCCAGCCGCGCGTACAACTGCGCCTGGTAGTCGTCCGGCAGCTCCTGCTCGACCTGGTCGGCGAGGGTGCCCGCGACGGAGGCGGCCGTCTCGAACTTCAGCGGGGCCACCCCCACCAAGTTCTGCACGGCCACGTCCCGTTCGGCGTCGGTCAGGCCGCCCTCCGCGAGGGTGCGCAGCACCGTCCAGAGGTCGTCCAGGGCCGGGCCGGTGTTGGGGGTGTCCACCGAGCCGCTGATGGCGAGCATCGAGGCGCCCTTGCCGTCGGCGGTGGAGCGCAGCACCTGGCCGAAGGCGCGCACGCCGTACGTGTACCCCTTCTCCTCGCGCAGCACCTTGTCCAGCCGGGAGGTGAGCGTGCCGCCCAGGCAGTACGTACCGAGCACCTGGGGCGCCCAGACCCGGTCGTGCCGGTCCGCCCCGATGCGGCCGATCAGCAGCTGCGTCTGGACCGCGCCGGGCCGGTCCACGATGACCACGCGGCCCGTGTCGTCCGCGGTGATCGGCGGAACCGGGCGCGGGGCGGTGGTGTCGCCGGTCCACGCGCCCAGGGTGTCGGCCAGGACGGCGTCCAGGTCGATGCCGGTCAGGTCGCCGACGACCACCGCGGTGGCGGTCGCGGGGCGCACGTGGGCCTCGTAGAAGGCCCGTACGGCCGCGGAGTCGATGCGGGCGACCGTCTCCTCGGTGCCCTGGCGCGGGCGGGACATCCGCAGGGTGGCCGGGAAGAGCTCCTTGGAGAGCTGCTTGGCGGCGCGGCGCTGCGGGTTGGCGCTCTCGTGCGGGATCTCGTCGAGCCTGTTGCGCACCAGGCGGTCGACCTCGGCGTCGGCGAAGGCCGGCGCGCGCAGCGCCTCGGCGACCAGGCCCAGCGCCTTGTGCAGGCGGGAGGCCGGGACCTCCAGGGAGACCCGCAGGCCGGGGTGGTCGGCGTGCGCGTCGAGGGTGGCGCCGCAGCGCTCCAGCTCGGCGGCGAACTCCTCGGCGGAGCGCTTGTCGGTGCCCTCGGACAGGGCGCGCACCATGATCGTGGCCACGCCGTCGAGGCCCTCGGGCTCCGCGTCGAGCGGGGCGGCGAGGTTGATCTCGACCGCGACCACCTGCTGGCCCGGGCGGTGGCAGCGCAGCAGGGTCAGGCCGTTGGCCAGTACCCCGCGCTCGGGGGCCGGGAAGGCCCACGGCTGCGGCTCGCCGGCCTCGGGGCGCGGGTGGAAGGTCATCGTGACGGCTGCGGTGTCGGCTGCGGTGTCGCTCACTGCTCCGCCCCCTCGTTCTCGTCGCTCGCGTCGGTCTCTTCGATGTCATCGGCTGCGTTGGCTTCGAGCGGCTCGTAGACGAGCACCGCCCGGTTGTCGGGGCGCAGTCGGGCCGCGGCCACGGCCTGCACCTCCTCGGCGGTGACGTCGAGGACGCGCTGGACGGCGGTCAGGGCGAGCTGCGGGTCGCCGAACAGCACCGCGAAGCGGCACAGTTCGTCGGCGCGGCCGGCCACCGTGCTCAGCCGGTCCAGCCATTCGCGCTCCAGCTGGGCCTGCGCGCGCTCCATCTCCTCGGCCGTCGGGCCCTCGGCGGCGAACCGCGCGAGCTCCTCGTCCACGGCCGCCTCGATGGCGGGCACCTCGACGCCGCTGGAGGTCTTGACGTCCAGCCAGCCCAGCGAGGGTGCGCCGGCGAGGCGCAGCATGCCGAAGCCGGCCGCGACGGCGCTCTGGTCGCGGCGCACCAGGCGGTTGTGGAGCCGGGAGGACTCTCCGCTGCCCAGGACGGTCAGCGCCACGTCGGCGGCGTCGCACTCGCGGGTGCCGTCGTGCGGGAGGCGGTAGGCCGCCATCAGTGCGCGGGCGGGAACCTCCTCGACGACCTCCTCGCGCAGCTGCTCGCCCATGATCTCGGGCAGCGAGCCGTCACGCGGCGGCTGCTTGCCGTCGTGGCCGGGGATGGTGCCGAAGTACTTCTCGACCCAGGCGAGCGTCTTCTCGGGGTCGATGTCGCCGACGACCGAGAGCACCGCGTTGTTGGGCGCGTAGTACGTACGGAAGAACGCGCGCGCGTCCTCCAGGGACGCGGCGTCCAGATCGGCCATGGAACCGATCGGGGTGTGGTGGTACGGGTGGCCCTCCGGGTAGGCCAGGGCCGTCAGCTTCTCGAAGGCCGTGCCGTACGGGACGTTGTCGTACCGCTGGCGGCGCTCGTTCTTGACGACGTCGCGCTGGTTCTCCATGGACTCGTCGTCCAGGGCGGCCAGCAGCGAGCCCATCCGGTCCGCTTCCAGCCACAGCGCGAGCTCCAGCTGGTGGGTCGGCATCGTCTCGAAGTAGTTGGTCCGCTCGAAGCTGGTGGTCCCGTTGAGGGAGCCGCCGGCGCCCTGGACCAGTTCGAAGTGGCCGTTGCCGGAGACGTTCTTCGAGCCCTGGAACATCAGGTGCTCGAAGAGGTGAGCCAGGCCCGTACGTCCCTTGACTTCGTGGCGCGAGCCGACGTCGTACCAAAGGCAGACCGCGGCGACCGGGGTCAGGTGGTCCTCGGACAGCACCACGCGCAGGCCGTTGGCCAGCCGGTGCTCGGTCGCTGTGAGGCCGCCGGAGCCGGCGTGAGCTGTGGCCGTGTGACCCATGGGCATGTGGTCCCTTCGATCGCGATGCAGAGATTCCTGTCAGACCTGCCACTGTATGCAAGCGTGTCGGGAGACGGAGAAGTTCCCGGCCCAGTCCTGGGTCGGAGTCGGCGTTGTCGGTGCCTCGGGCCACAATGGTCCGCGTCACCCCTGTCCGAAACCGCCCGCCCCCCGTCCCAGCCCCACCCCGTGAGAGCTCAGCTCATCCCTATTCTTGGTTAAGGAGCCGCGCAGCGATGGCCCGCCGCAGCACGAAGACCCCGCCGCCGGAGGATTTCGAGGAGAAGATCCTCGACATCGACGTCGTCGACGAAATGCAGGGCTCCTTCCTCGAGTACGCGTACTCGGTGATCTACTCCCGCGCCCTGCCCGACGCCCGCGACGGCATGAAGCCGGTGCACCGGCGCATCGTCTACCAGATGAACGAGATGGGCCTGCGCCCCGACCGCGGCTACGTGAAGTGCGCCCGGGTCGTCGGCGAAGTCATGGGCAAGCTGCACCCGCACGGCGACGCGTCGATCTACGACGCCCTCGTGCGCATGGCGCAGCCCTTCTCCATGCGGCTCCCGCTGGTCGACGGCCACGGCAACTTCGGCTCGCTCGGCAACGACGACCCGCCCGCCGCGATGCGGTACACCGAGTCGAAGATGGCCGACGCCGCCTCGCTGATGACGGACGGGATCGACGAGAACACCGTCGACTTCGCCGCGAACTACGACGGCCAGGAGCGCGAACCGGTCGTCCTTCCGGCCGCGTACCCGAACCTGCTGGTCAACGGCGCGTCCGGGATCGCGGTGGGCATGGCCACCAACATGGCCCCGCACAACCTCGGCGAGGTCATCGCGGCCGCCCGCCACCTGATCCGCTACCCCGAGGCGGACCTGGACGCGCTGATGCGCTTCGTACCGGGTCCCGACCTGCCCACCGGTGGCCGGATCGTCGGCCTCGCGGGCATCAAGGACGCCTACGAGAACGGCCGCGGCACCTTCAAGATCCGCGCCACGGTGGCCCTGGAGGACGTGACCCCGCGCCGCAAGGGGCTGGTCGTCACCGAACTGCCCTTCACGGTCGGTCCCGAGAAGGTCATCGCGAAGATCAAGGACCTGGTCGGCTCGAAGAAGCTCCAGGGCATCGCGGACGTCAAGGACCTCACGGACCGCTCGCACGGCCTGCGCCTGGTCATCGAGATCAAGAACGGCTTCCACCCCGAGGCCGTGCTGGAGCAGCTGTACAAGCTGACGCCGATGGAGGAGACCTTCGGCATCAACAACGTCGCGCTGGTCGACGGGCAGCCGCTGACGCTGGGCCTCAAGGAGCTGCTGGAGGTCTACCTCGACCACCGCTTCGAGGTCGTCCGCCGGCGCAGCGAGTTCCGCCGCGGCAAGCGGCGCGACCGGCTGCACCTCGTCGAGGGCCTGCTCGTGGCGCTCCTCGACATCGACGAGGTCATCCGGATCATCCGGGACAGCGACAACTCCGCGCAGGCCAAGGAGCGCCTGATGGAGCGCTTCTCGCTGAGCGAGATCCAGACCCAGTACATCCTGGACACCCCGCTGCGCCGGCTCACCCGCTTCGACCGGATCGAGCTGGAGTCCGAGCGCGACCGGCTGGCCGGCGAGATCGACGAGCTGACCGGGATCCTGGACTCCGACAACGAACTGCGCAAGCTGGTCTCGGCGGAACTGGCCGCGGTGTCGAAGAAGTTCGGCACGGAGCGTCGTACGGTGCTGCTGGAGTCGGCGGGAACGCCGGTCGCGGCGGTCCCGCTCGAGGTCGAGGACACCCCGTGCCGGGTGCTGCTGTCCTCCACCGGGCTGCTGGCCCGTACGCCGAACGCCGAGCCGCTTCCCGAGGAAGAGGGCGGCGCGCGCGCCAAGCACGACCTGATCGTCTCGCAGGTCGCGGCGACCGCGCGGGCGGACATCGGCGTGGTCACCTCGTACGGTCGGCTGCTGCGGCTGTCGGTGATCGACCTGCCGCAACTGCCCGACACCCACGCCGCGCCGAACCTGGCGGGCGGGGCCCCGGTCTCGGAGTTCCTCTCCGGACTGGAGGCGGACGAGACGGTCGTCTGCCTGACCTCGCTGGACGAGTCGGGGCAGGGCCTCGCGCTCGGCACCGAGCAGGGCGTGGTCAAGCGGGTCGTGCCGGACTATCCGGCCAACAAGGACGAGCTCGAGGTCATCACCCTCAAGGACGGTGACCGGGTCATCGGGGCGGTCGAGCTGCGCACGGGCGAGGAGGACCTCGTCTTCATCACCGACGACGCCCAGCTGCTGCGCTACCCGGCGGGCCAGGTCCGCCCGCAGGGCCGCCCCGCGGGCGGTATGGCGGGCATCAAGCTCGCGGACGGCGCCAAGGTGATCCACTTCTCGGCGGTGGACCCGGCGCGCGAGGCCGTGGTGTTCACGGTGGCGGGCTCGCACGGGACGCTGGACGACTCGATGCAGTCCGGGAAGCTGACCCCGTTCGACCAGTACCCGCGCAAGGGCCGGGCCACCGGCGGCGTGCGCTGCCAGCGCTTCCTGAAGGGCGAGGACGTGCTGCTGCTGGCCTGGGCGGGCGGTTCTCCGGTCCGCGCAGCGGCGGCGAACGGCACTCCGGCCCTGCTGCCGTCCGTCGACCCGCGCCGGGACGGCTCGGGCACGGCCCTGCCGGCCGTGGTCGCGGCGCTGGCGGGTGCGGCGCTGTAGGAAGTCCGTAGGCAGTTCGCGATCATTCGGGTGGTACGTCCGAGGGACGTACCACCCGAATGGCGACTAGTGTTTTCCCTCTTGGCACTGTCGGGTGGGGCGGGGAGACACAGAACTGATGAGTCGTCGGTCGGGCGGATTGATCAGTGACTGGGCCGAGGCCCAGCGCCGGACGCAGCAGACGCAGCTGATCCAGCAGCGCGAGGCGGAACGCCGGCAGCGGACGTACGAACGGGACGTGGCCCGGGGTCAGCGCGAGCAGCAGGCCGCCTACAAACAGCACCGCGAGGCCCGGGCCCGGCGGGCGACCGAGCAGCTCGATGCCCGGGTCGCGGCCCTGCAAGGGCTGTTGGCCGCGGGCTGCCGGGCCCCGGCGTTCCGGCTGGCCGGCCTGGTCAGGCCCGAGCGGCTCGACCCCTTCGATCCGGGGACCCTGGCGCACCCCGTTCCGCTGCCGCAACTGCACCACTTCCAGCAGCAGAGCAGCGGCTGGACCCTGGGCTCGAACCGGCGGGCGCAGGCGGAGCGGGAGGCGCACGCCCGGTACACGCAGGCCTGGCAGGCGGCGCAGGCCGCGGAGGCGCAGCGGCAGCAGCAGCTGGCGGCGTACCGGCAGCAGTACGACCGCTGGGCGGCGGAGCAGCTCGCCGGGATCCGCGGGCACAACGGCGGGCTCACCGAGCTGGCCGGGGCGCTGCGCGCGGGCGACGCGGAGGCCGCGGTGGAGTACTTCTCGGCGGCCCTGTACGCCTCGGCCGGCTGGCCGGAGAACCTGCCGCGACAGGTGTCGGCGGCCTACGACCCGGCGCGCCGCCAGCTGGTGCTGGACTGGGAGCTGCCCGGCTACGAGGTGGTGCCGGAGGCCAAGTCGGTGCGGTACGTGCCGAGCACGGACCAGGACAAGGAGACGGCCCGCCCTGCCACGCAACGGCGGGCGATCTACCGGGACCTGCTGGCACAGTGCGTGCTGCTGGTGGTGCGCGATCTGTACGCGGCCGACGAGTTCGACGTACTGGAGTCCGTCGTCGTCAACGGTTTCGTGGACGCCCACGATCCGGTGACGGGGCGGGAAGCACAGCTCGTACTCGCCTCGGTTTCGGCGGCCCGGTCGGCTTTCACCGGGCTGCGGCTGGAGCTGGTGAGCGCGGTGGACTGTCTGGTGGAGGGGCTGGGCGGGCAGTTGTCCGCACGGCCGGACCAGCCCGCCGCCGTGCGCGCGGAGCGTCGGCCCGGTGAGGTGGGCGGCATCGTCAGTCACGGAGGGCACGCGGGCCGCGACGAGGACGAGCCGGACCTCTTCGCGATGGACCCGATCGCCTTCGAGAACCTGGTCGCCGAGCTGTTCCGGGCGATGGGCATGGAGGCGGTGACCACCCAGCGCTCGGGCGACGGCGGGGTGGACATCGAGGCGAACGATCCGTCCCCGATCACGGGCGGTCGGATCGTGGTGCAGGTCAAGCGCTACCGCAACACCGTGTCACCGACGGCGGTCCGGGATCTCTACGGCACGGTGCAGGACAAGGGGGCGAACAAGGGGGTGCTGGTCACCACCGCGACCTTCGGCCCCACGTCGTACACCTTCGCCGACGGCAAACCGCTGGAGCTGGTTCACGGGGCCGCACTCGTGGAGCTGCTGCACCGGCACGGACTGCGCGGCCGTCTCGGCCCGGGCACGGCGCCTTCGGTCCCGGCCCAGCGGACGGCCGAGCCCGAGCCCGCCGCGGACCACAACGTGCTCGGCATGTCCTGGGCGGGGTCGGTCGCGCTGGACGTGTGCGCGCTGGTCTGCGAGGGCAGCCGGGTGCTGAGCGAGGACCACTTCGTGTTCTTCAACAACCCGAACTCCCCGGACGGTTCGGTACGGACCCACGCGCACGCGGCACCCGACAAGGCAGCGCTGCTGGTCGCCTTCGACGCGTTGCCGCAGCGGTCCGACCGGCTGGTCCTCGTCGCCGCGATCGACCCCGAGGTCAATCCGCACGCCGATCTGGCCGGCTTCACCGACGCCCGGATCCGGCTGCTGGGGCCGGGCGGCGAGGAGCTGGGCCGCCTGGAGGTCTCCGACGGCCGCGCGGGCGAAACCGCCCTGGTCCTCGGCTCCTTCCGGCGCCGCCCGGGCGGCGACTGGGACTTCGTCCTCGGCGGCAAGGGCTACCCGGGCGGCTTGGAACCCCTCCTCGGCGACTTCGGCATCGAGGTCGCCTGACTCCGTGCGGGGCGGCCCCTAGAAGTCTTCGGGATCGGGATGGGCCTCCGGGTCCGGGTCGGATTCCGGAGCCGGACCCGCCGGACCCGCCGGGCGGTGTACGTAGCGCAGGACGCCCCACATGCTCTCCGGGGTCGCGTGCCACGGCTCCGGTTCGCGGCAGCTCTCCAGCTCGCGGAGCAGGGCGGGGCCGTCGGTGCCCGAGCCGATCAGGACGAGCTGCGTCAGGCGCGGCTCGCCCCGGCCCCAGGGGTGCGGGGCGAAGCGGAGGAAGCGGCCGACCGCGTGGACCTCGTAGCGCTCCTCGTGGCCGGGGACGCCGAAGTAGACGGAGCCCTTGATCCGGTAGAGGCCGGCCGGGCGGCGGTCGAGGAACTCGATGAATCGGCGCGGGCCGAGGGCCTGCTCGGACTCGAACTCCGTGCTCTCGTAGGCCGCGTGGACGTGGTCCGCGTGATCATCGCCTTCGTGGTCGCCGTCGTGGTCGTGTGCCTGGGCCAGCAGGTCCTCGAAGGACAGCTGGCCGCGCGTCTCGGTCCACGGGCGGCGGTCGAAGAGCAGCTCCGGATCGATCCGCCCGTGGTCCGCGCCGACGACCGGGATGCCCGGTGCGCAGAGCGCGGCGAGCGCGGCCTCGATCCGGGTGCGTTCGGCGGCGTCGATCCGGTCGGTCTTGTTGAGCACCACCAGGTCGGCGACGGCCAGGTGCCGGTCGGTCTCGGGGTGCCTGGCCCGGGTCGCGTCGAACTCCGCGGCGTCGACGATCTGCACCATGCCGCCGTACCGGACGGCCGGGTTCTCGTTGGCGACGAGCATCCGGACCATCTCCTGGGGCTCCGCCAGCCCGCTCGCCTCGATGACGATCACGTCGATGCGGTGGACGGGGTCGGCGAGCTTCTCCAGGTAGGCGTCCAGCTCGCTTCCGTCCACGGCGCAGCACAGGCAGCCGCCGCCGAGGGAGACCATCGAGTCCCCGACCTGGCCGGCCACCGACATCGCGTCGACCTCGATGGAGCCGAAGTCGTTGACGACGACCCCGATCCGGGTGCCACCCCGGTTGCCGAGGAGGTGGTTGAGGACGGTCGTCTTGCCGGATCCGAGGAATCCGGAGAGGACGATGACGGGGATGCTGTTCACCCGGTCGATGGTAGCCAGCGTCAGCCGAGGTCGGGCACCGGCTGGGGCGGGGTCGGGCCGGTGTAGCGGGCTGCCGGCCGGATGATCTTCGAGTCGGCGGCCTGCTCCAGGACGTTCGCGCTCCAGCCGACCACGCGGGCCGCGCAGAAGGTCGGCGTGAACATCTCGCGCGGCAGCCCGCACAGCTCCATGACCACGCCCGCGTAGAACTCCACGTTGGTGTGCAGCTCCCGGCCCGGCTTGAGCTCGGCGAGGATCTCTTCGACGTGCCGCTCGACCTCCACGGCGAAGTCCGCGAGCGGGCCGCCGAACTGCAGGGCGATCCCGCGCAGCATCCGCGAGCGCGGGTCCTCGGTGCGGTAGACGGGGTGTCCGAAGCCCATGATCCGGTCGCCCGCGAGGACCCGCTCGCGGATCCACGGATCGATCCGGTCCGCCGTGCCGATGGCGTCGAGGGTGTCCAGGGCCCGGCTGGGGGCGCCGCCGTGCAGCGGGCCGGAGAGCGCGCCGATCGCCCCGGTGAGGCAGGCCGCGACGTCGGCGCCGGTGGAGGCGATGACGCGGGCGGTGAAGGTGGAGGCGTTGAAGCCGTGGTCGATCGTGGAGATCAGGTACCGCTCCACCGCGCGGGCCCTGACCGGTTCGGGTTCCCGTCCGGTCAGCATGTAGAGGTAGTTGGCCGCGTACGGGAGGTCGCTCCGCGGTTCCACCGGCTCCAGCCCCTGGCCGAGCCGGTACAGGGCGGTGAGCAGGGTCGGTACGGCGGCGCAGGCGGCCAGCGCGTCGGCGGCCCGGCGTTCGGGGGTCAGGTCGTAGACCGGGCGGAAGCCTGCGGAGGCGCCGAGCAGGGAGAGCGCCGTGCGCAGCCCGGAGAGCGGGCCGGACAGGGCGGTGGCGCGGGCCAGGGCGGGCAGGGCGTCCCGGACCTCGGCGGGGAGCCGGCGCAGCGGGGCGATCTCGGCGGTGAAGGCGGCCCGTTCGGCGGCGTCGGCCGGAAGCGCGCCGCGGAACATCAGGTGCCACACGTCCTCGAAGGTGCGGCTCTCGGCGAGCTCGACGGCCGAGTACTGGCGGTAGTGGTAGAAGCCCTCACGGCCTCGGACGTCACCGAGCTCTGTCTCGGTGACCACGACTCCCGCGAGTCCGCGGGGGCTTTCGGCGGGTGCGACGGTGGTGTTCATGGATCGACCATCCATGATGGACTTAATCACTGTCAATATTGATTCACTCAACATATGTAGGGTGTGCGTCATGAACGACGAGCCCGGTGAGCGAAGGATCGGCACCCAGGAAGCGGCCCGGCTGCTGGGGGTGAAGCCCGCGACCGTGTACGCGTACGTCAGCCGCGGCCAGCTCACGAGCCGCCGCGACCCGGTCGGACGCTCCAGCAGTTTCGACGCCCGCGAGGTGGAGGCCCTGGCCCGGCGCAGCCGGCGCGAGGCGGCGGGGCCCTCCGGTTCCGCCGCCTCCGCCGGGGAGCTCTCCGTACGCACCGCGCTCACCCTCATCGAGTCCGACCGGTACTTCTTCCGTGGCGTGGACGCCGTGGAACTGGCCTCGCGGTACCGCTACGAGGAGGTCGCCGAGTGGCTCTGGACGGGGACCCTGGTGCACGGGGCCCGGTTCACCGCTCCCCCGGAGTCGCTCGCCGCGGCCCGCCGGGCGGTCGCCGCGCTCCCCGAGCACAGCGGTCCGATCGACCGGCTGCGGGTGGCCGTCGCCGCCGCGGCGGTCGCGGACCCGCTGCGCTTCGACCTGTCCGCGCCGTCCGTACTGGGCTCCGCGCGCTCCTTGATCCCCACCCTGGTCGGCGCCCTGCCCGAGGTGGGCCCGGCGCAGTGGGGCGGGGACGGCCGCCTCTCCCGGCAGCTGTGGCCCCGGCTCTCGGCCCTGGACCCCGACCCGGACGCGCTGGCCGTCCTGGACCTGGCCCTGGCCCTGCTGACGGACCACGACCTGGCCGCCTCGACCCTGGCCGTACGGGTGGCCGCGTCGGCGCGCGCGCATCCGTACGCGGTGGTCTCGGCCGGGCTCGGCGCGCTCGAAGGCCCCCTGCACGGAGCGGCCGGGCGACTCGCGCACCGGATGCTGGTGGAGGTGCTGGAGCGGGGCGGCGCGGCTCCGGTGGTGGCGGAGTACCTGCGGGCCGGGCGCAGGGTGCCCGGGCTCGGGCACCGGCTGTACGCGGCCGAGGATCCGCGGGCGACGGCACTGTTCGCACGGCTGGAGCCGCTGGCGCAGGCCGGTCCGGCGCTGGGCGCGGCGCGCGAGGTGGCCGGGGTGATGGCCCGGCACGGCGGCGGCCTGTACCCCAACGTGGACCTGGCGCTGGCGGTGCTGACGGTCTCCTGCGGGATGGCCCCGGAGGCCGGAGAGACGGTCTTCGCAGTGGCCCGTACGGCCGGGTGGATCGCGCACGCGTTGGAGGAGTACGAGGAGCGCCCGCTGCGGATGCGACCGAGCGGGCAGTACCACGGACCCCGCCCGCCACAGCCGTTGCCGTGACGGACGGGGGTGCCCGGGCTCAGCCGGCGTAGGCCTCGAACTCGCCGAGCTGCCCGGCCGGCCAGCCGGTGTTCCCGGTGAAGGCCAGCCGCAGATGGCGCAGGTTCGTACCGGCGGGAAGGGTGATGGTCACCTTGTTCCCGCTCGCCGGGTCGAAGACGTAGCCGGCGGGGGCGACGACGGTGGTGAAGCCCGAGCCGTCGGAGCTGCCGAGGACGGACAGGGTCTGGGTCCTGGCCCCCCAGGCGGCCGGCGGCGGAAGCTTCAGGACCAGGCGGCGGACCGGGGTGGCGGCCCCGAGGTCGACCGTGAGTGACTGCGGGAAGGCGTTGTTGAGGCTCTCCCAGTAGCTGTTCGCGTCTCCGTCGACGGCCCTGGCCGCGTCATAGCCCTGGGTGTGCGAGGACTCGGTGACCGGCCGGCCCTGGGCCAGGTTGCGGGTGGGGTCCGGGGTCGGCGTCGGGGTCGGGGTGGGCGTAGGCGTAGGCGTGGGGCTCGGTGTGGGCGTAGGCGTGGGGCTCGGCGTAGGCGTGGCGCTGGGGCTCGGGGTCGGGCTCGGGGGCGGGGTCGGTTCCGGTCCCGGCTGGTCGGTCGCCGGAGGGAACGGCCCGCAATAGGTGTTCGGCAGCTTGGTGTTCCAGCCGGAGTTCCCGCTGCCCTGCGTCAGCTTCAGCTGCGCGCCCAGGCAGCTGTAGACCGGCTCGGTGAAGCCGATCCTGGTGGCCCTGACGTTGCTCATGGACAGTTCGGCCGGATCGTTGAACTGGAGAGCGAACGTGCCGGTCTTGTCGATGGTGATGTTGTCGAAGTGCACGCCCTTCGTGCTGCCGGACACGAAGTGGATGGCGGCGTAGGAGCTGTCCAGGATGTCGCTGTCGGTCACGTTGATCGCGGCCTTGTCGATGGAGCTCGACCGGCTGTCGAACCAGACGGCGCCGATCGGGAAGTTCCACCCGTAGTCGGTGTTCCCGGTCCGGATCAGGGTGTTGCGGGCCAGCGTGAAGGTGCCCGAGACGTCCGTCCCCTGGCCGGGGGTGACCCCGGGGTAGCGGTTGCCGACGTGCAGGCCGCCGCCGTTGGACAGGGTCTCGGCGGCCACGTTGTCGGTGACGCTGATGTCCTTGCCGCCGTAGATCGCGATGTTGTTGGCGAGGATCGGCAGGACGACGGTGTTGTGGCTGAAGGAGTTGGCGACGTTGTTCTTGGTGTCCGCCCACATGGCGAGGCCGTCGTCGCCCAGGTTGCGCAGGAAGGTGTTCTCCACGGAGGAGCGGGTGACGCCCCAGTGGAAGTTCACCCCGTCCGCCGTCTGGTCGAGGATCCGGCTGTTCCTGATGTGGAAGTTGTCCATCGGGCCGTCCATCCAGGCCCCGACCTTGGTCCGCTGCATCCACACGTTGTCGACGACGGAGTCGCTCATGGCCCCGCCGATGGCGTTGACCTGGTCGTCGTCGATGCGGTCGGCGATCTCGCCGATGATCGCGAAGTCCTTCAGCGTGACGTTCCTGCTCGGCCCGCCGCTCTCGTGCGGGCGGATCTGTCCGCCGTATCCGCCGCCCTGTACGTACTTCCCGTAGATCCCGGCCGCGCGGCTGCGGTCGGTGGGATGGCGCCCGGTGAGGACGGAGTACCAGGGTCCGGCCCCGCGCAATGTCACCTTGTCCACCACCACGTGATCGGTGAGCTTGAAGGTGCCCTGCGGGATCCACACCTCCTTCACCTGGGCCGCACCGGCGTCCACCGCCTGCTGGAAGGCGGCGGTGGAGTCGGCGGAGCCGTTCGGATCGGCCCCGAAATCGGTGACCGACAGCGAGCCGGCCGGCCGCGTCCCGGGCGGCGCGACCTCCTCGAAGTCGGCGAGGTCCACGACCGCCCACGGGGTGGCGCCCAGGGAGGAGAGCGTGAGGCGGACTTTGGAGCCCGCCGGGAGGGTCTTCCCGAAGAGGGTGCGGGTCTCCTCGTAGAAGTGGTGCGGCTTGTCGCCGTTCGGCTGGTTGGTGAAGGGGTAGCTGCCGTAGAACCAGCTGTACTTGGAGGTGAAGTCCAGGTCCTTCAGCTTGGCCCCGTCCAGCTTCAGCTCCACGGGTGCGCTGATCCCCGTGCCGGCCGCGTTGTCCGGTACGGAATAGCGCACGCTCATCGCGTTCGCGGGTTTGGTCAGCGTGAACTCGACGTACTCCCCCGCCGCGTCCAGCCGTACGGCGCTGCGCCCGGAGGCCTCGGCGGGCAGGCTCGTGTAGGTCCGGTCGGGCCCGATCACCGATCCGTTGGTGGCCGCCCGCTCCGCCTCCTGCTCGGTGAAGGGCACGGTCGCCCCGCGCCCCGGGACGTCCAGCGGGGACAGGACGGCCGGGGCCGCCGTGGCGGTGGGGGCCGCCACCAGCGGGAGGGCGGTGGCCGCCCCGAGGACGGCGGTGGCGGCCAGCGCGGCGAGCAGCGCTTTGGCCGGCCTCCCGCGTGCTGCGATGCGTGCTGCTGCGCTCATGACGGTGGGACCTCTCCATGCGGTACGGGGGTGTGCACGGGCGGCTCTACGAGGTGGGGCGCGGGAAGCAGGTGGTACCGGCGGTCCGGCTGCGGCGTCAGGTCCGCAGCCAGACCGCCGTGTCCTGCCCGAGCAGCCCCTCCGCATCCAGCGCGGAACTGCTCAGCAGGAGGCTCGCGTGGGCCGGCAGCGGGACCGGCTCCGAGGACAGGTTGGCCACGCAGACCAGCCCGTCGGGGCGGCCGAAGGCGAGCACTCCGGGCGGCGCGGGCAGCCACTCCAGCGATCCGCCGCCGAAGCCGGCCGCGGCCCGGCGCAGTCCGAGGGCCGTCCGGTAGAGGGTGAGCATCGAGTCCGGGTCCCCGGCCTGCCGGTCCGCGGCGTACGTCGCCCAGTCCGCGGGCTGGGGCAGCCAGGGCTCGTTCCACGGCTCGTCGGTCCACGGCAGCGGGACCCGGCACCCGTCCCGGCCGGGGTCGGTGCCGCCGGAGCGGAAGTGCATGGGGTCCTGGATGCGGCCGAGCGGGATCTCGGCCTCCGGAAGCCCCAGTTCCTCGCCCTGGTAGACGTAGACGGCTCCGGGGAGGGCGAGGGTGAGCAGCGCGGCTGCGCGGGCCCGCCGGGTGCCGAGGGCCAGGTCCGCGGGGGTCCCGAAGGCCTTGGTGGCGAAGTCGAAGCCGGTGTCGGCGCGTCCGTAGCGGGTGACCGTACGGGTCACGTCGTGGTTGCACAGCACCCAGGTGGCCGGGGCTCCGACGGGGGCGTGCTCGGCGAGGGTCTCCTCGATGGAGGTGCGCAGCCGGCCGGCGTCCCACGGGCAGCTGAGGAAGGAGAAGTTGAAGGCGGTGTGGAGCTCGTCGGGGCGCAGGTACCGGGCGAACCGCTCGGAGTCCGGCAGCCAGACCTCGCCGACGAAGATGGCCCCGTACTCGTCGGCGATGGCCCGCCAGGAGCGGTAGACGGTGTGCAGGTCGTCGCGGTCGATGTACGGGTGCACCTCGCCTGGCCAGGGCTCGGGCGAGCGGCCCGCCAGGTCGGGCAGGGCCGGGTCCTTGGCGAGCAGGGCCGCGGAGTCGATCCGTACGCCGGACACTCCGCGCTCGAACCAGAACCGCAGGACTTCCTCGTGCTCCCGGCGGACGGCGGGGTGGTCCCAGTTGAGGTCGGGCTGCTCGGGGGTGAAGAGGTGCAGGTACCACTCCCCGTCCGGTACCTGCGTCCAGGTGGCGGCGCCGTTGAACTGCGAGGGCCAGTCCCCCGGCGGCAGTTCGCCGTGTTCCCCGCGGCCCGGGCGGAAGTGGAAGAGCTCCCGCTCGGGGCTGCCGGGGCCGGCTGCGAGGGCGGCCTTGAACCAGGCGTGCTGGTCGGACACGTGGTTCGGGACGATGTCGACAATGGTGCGGATGCCCAGTTCACGGGCCTCCGCGATGAGCTTCTCGGCCTCGGCGAGGGTGCCGAAGGCGGGATCGATGGTTCGGTAGTCGGCGACGTCGTAGCCGCCGTCGGCGAGCGGGGAGAGGTACCAGGGGGTGAACCACAGGGCGTCGACGCCCAGTTCGGCGAGGTAGGGGAGGCGGGCGCGGACGCCCACGAGGTCACCGGTGCCGTCCCCGTCGCCGTCGGCGAAGCTCCGTACGTACACCTGGTAGATGGCGGCCGAGCGCCACCAGTCGGCGGCGTTTTCGGGCAGGGGAAAGTCAGCCACGGAGGGGTCCTTTCACGGCGTTCTTTTCACAGGGGGCGACCGGGCACGGCGGCGGTGCGGGGTGGTTCTCACCCCTTGAGGGAGCCTGCCGTCAGGCCGCTCATGATGTTGCGCTGGAAGATCAGGAAGATGATGAGCGTGGGCGCCGAGGCCATCGCGAGCGCGGCGACGAGATGGTTCTCGGGCACTCCCCTGGCGAGTGAGTAGATGCCGACGTTGAGCGTCTGCAGGGCCGGGTCGGGGAGGGTGAGCATGGGCCAGAGGAAGTCTTTCCAGACCCCGACGATGGCGAAGATCGACACGACGCCGAGGACGGGCCGGGACATCGGCAGGACCACGGAGCGCAGGATGCGCAGGGAGGAGGCTCCGTCGATGGCGGCGGCATCGAGGATCTCACCGGGGATGGAGTCGAAGAATCGTTTCAGAAGGAAGATGTTGAAGGCGTTCGTGACCGAGGGCAGCCAGATCACCCAGGGCGTGTTGAGCAGGTTCCGCTCGATGAGCGGCATGTCCAGGACCGTGAGGTACTGCGGTACGACGAGGACGGTGGCCGGGATCATCAGCGTTGCCAGCATCATGCCGAGGACGGCCTTGCCGAAGACCGGGCGGAGCTTGGACAGCGAGTAGGCGGCGGCCACGTCGAGGACGAGTTGGAAGGCCAGGGCGCCGAAGGCGTAGTAGAGGGTGTTGAACAGCAGCTTGGCGAGGTCCATGACCTTCCAGGCCGCCGAGTAGTTCTCGGCGTGCAGGGAGTCCGGGACCACGGTCGGCGGGACCTGGGTGAACTCCGCGGTGCTCTTGAGGCCGTTGGCGACCATCCAGTAGAGGGGCCCGAGGAAGACGACCGTGAAGCCGATCACGACCACGGCCAGGACGGTCCAGTAGACGATCTTGCCTCGGGGGCGGCCGAGTTGGGCCGGCGATATCAGCGTGCGCTCCGACATGTGAGTGCTCCCGTCAGTTCTCGTTGTCGCGGCTCAGCCGGACGTACACGGCGGAGAAGCCGGCGAGCAGGACGAGCAGGCACAGGCCCAGGGCCGCGGCGCCGCCGTACTGGTTGAAACTGAAGGCGTACTGGTAGATGAGGACGACGACGGTGGTGGTCGACCCTTCGGGGCCGGCGCCGCCGGTGAGCATGAACGGTTCGACGAACACCTGCATCGTCGCGATGATCTGCATGAGCAGCATCAGCGAGAGGATGAGCTTGGTCTGCGGGATCGTGACGTGCCAGATCTTGCGCAGCACCCCGGCTCCGTCGAGTTCCGCCGCTTCGTAGAGCTCGCCGGGGATGCCCTGGAGGGCCGCCAGGTAGATCAGGGTCGCGCCGCCCATGTTCATCCACGTGGAAGCGATGACGACGGAGAGCATCGCGGTATCGGTGGATTGCAGCCAGTCTTGCGCCGGCAGGTGCAGGAATTCCAGAATCCTGTTGAAGACCCCGTAACCGGGGTCGTAGAAGTACTTGAAGAGCAGGATCGAGGCGACCGGCGGCATCATCACCGGGAGGTAGACCAGCAGGCGCAAGTAACCCTGTGCGTGCCGGAATTCGTTGAGCACGATCGAGACCGCGAACGGGACGGCGAAGCCGAGTACCAGCGCGAGCCCGCTGAAGAGCAGGGTGTTGCGCCAGGCCTGCCAGAACGCCGGGTCGTTGAAGACGTAGCGGAAATTGTCCCAGCCGACCCAGTGGACGGCTCCGCCCTCGGTCTTCTGGAAGGCCAGCAGGAACTCCCGGACCATCGGGTACCAGGAGAAGAAGGAGAAGCAGAGGACGGCGCCGACCAGAAAGCCGTGGGCCGAGAGGTTCCGCTTGAACGCCCGGACGAATTCCTCGCGAGAGGTACCGGGCAGGGTGGGAGCCGACATCGCCGCTCGCTCCTTGGTGGGTGGGTCGTCGCCATCGATGTACGGGGTACGGGGCCTGCGGGCGGGTCCGGGCCGGGGAGGCCGCCCGGACCCGCGCCCTGGGACCGCTACTGGTTGGCCAGTACCTGGTTGACGGCCTTCTCGGCCTCCGCGAGGAGCTGCGCCGAGTCGGCGTCCTTGTTGGTCAGGACTCCCGACATCACCTTGTCGAGGACCTTGTAGACCTCCTGGGCCTTCGCCGGCTCGGCCTTGCCGGCCACCGGGTTGTCCAGGAAGGGCTTGAAGTTGACGACCGGCATGGTGGCGTTGGCGGCCTTCAGCTCGTCGTCCTTGGCCTTGCTGGCACCGGTGAAGAAGGCGGGCTGCGGAAGCCCGACCGGCAGGCCGTCGGCCTTGGAACGGTCGTACTGGAACTGCCCCTTGCCGACCGCGAGCGTCTTGAAGTTCAGCCAGGCGATGGCGGCCTTGACCTTGTCCGGCGAGCTGCCCTTCTTGATCATGTAGCCGTTGCCGCCGGCCAGCGTCGCGGCGCCGCCGGGGATGGGGCCCATGCCGAAGTTCTCGTACTTGCCGGAGAGCTGCTGCACCATGTAGGTGATGTCGTCGGGCGCGGCGAGGAACATGCCGAGCTTGTCCGAGGCCATCTGCTTCTGCAGGTCACCCCACTTGAGCAGCTGGGTCTTGCCCATGCTGTCGTCCTCCCAGCGCATGGCGTGGAGGTTGTCGACGATTCGCGCGCCGGTCGGGTTGTTGAAGGCCGCCTTGCCGTCGGCTCCGACGACGTCGCCGCCCATGCCGTACATGGCGGCCGTGAAGTGCCAGCCGCCGGTGTTCTCGACGCTGTACTCGCCGTAGCCGGCGGTGCCGTTGCCGAGCGCCGCGATCTTCTTGGCGGCCGCGCGGACCTCGTCCCAGGTGCGCGGGGGCTGGTCGGGGTTGAGGCCCGCCTGCTGGAAGAGCTTGCGGTTGATCAGCAGGCCCATCGTGTAGTTGCTGGTGGGCAGCCCGTAGAGCTTGCCGTCCTGCTTGAGGGTGTTGACGACGTTCTTGTCGATGTCGCCGAAGCCCGGGATCGACTGGGCCGTGACGTAGGAGGAGATGTCCTCGGCGCCGTCGTTGTCCAGCACCTGCTTGAGATCGGTGAAGTAGGCGTAGAAGACGTCCGGCTGGGACTTGGCCTTGAGCATCGCGGTGAACCGCGGGGGCTCCAGGCACTGGCCGGGGGTGGAGCGGCCGTCGATCGTGACGTTCGGGTAGGTCTTGTTGAACTCCGCCACGTCCTCCTTCCACTGCTTGAGCTCGGCGGCCTTCGCCGCCGGCGGCATGCAGTCGATGGAGAGGGTGACCTTGGTCTTCGGGTCGAGCGGCGCGGAGGCGTCCGTGGAACCGCCGGACGGCTGGTTCTTGGTGTCGTCCCCGCTGCTGCTCGTGCCGCAGGCCGCGAGGGCGGTGACGGCGAGCGCCGAGACGAGGGCGGTCGCGGTGGTGCGGCGGATGTTGGTTCTCATCGGTGGTCCCCTTCGAACATCGAGCAGGAGGCGTGGGGCGTGTAAGGAGGCGAGCGCGGCACACTCAATCACCACCGACAGATGAACGCAATATCTCGCGCAGATTTCGCAAGAGATTGGCAGGAGAGCGCCGGGCGGCTCGGGGAGTGAACGCAAAACAGGGCCCCGAAACGTCAGCGAGACGTTTCGGGGCCCTGTGGCCGAGGGTCGAGCTCGGTGGAGCCGGGCGGGGCGTTACTCCGGACGGGGGCGCGGGGCCTGCCCGGTGGAGCCCCGCACGACGAGCTCGGGCTCGAAGAGCAGTTCGCCGGGCTGTACGGCGGCCCCCTGGATCTGCGCGGTGAGCAGCTCCACGGCCGCCCTGCCCATGGCCTCGATGGGCTGGCGGACGGTGGTCAGCGGGGGTTCGGTGCAGTTCATGAAGGCCGAGTCGTCGTACCCGACGACGGAGACCTGGCCGGGCACGTCCAGCCCGCGCCGGCGGGCCGCCCTGATGGCCCCCAGGGCCAGCGGGTCGCTCGCGCAGATGATGCCGGTCACCCCGCGGTCCAGCAGCCTCGACGTGGCCGCGTGGCCGCCCTCGAGGGAGAACAGCGCCCGCTCCACGTGCGCGGCGGGCAGCTCGGTGCCGGCCGCCGCCGCGACCGCCTGGGCGGCCACCAGCTTGCGCAGGGAGGGGATGTGGTCGGGCGGGCCCAGCACCAGCCCGATGCGCTCGTGACCGAGGGAGGCCAAGTGGCGCCAGGCCTGTTCGACCGCGACGGCGTCGTCGCAGGAGACGCACGGGAAGCCGAGGTCCTCTATCGAGGCGTTGATGAGCACCACCGGGACCTTGCGGTCGTGGAGCAGCCGGTAGTGCTCGTGCGGGGCGTCGGCCTGCGCGAAGAGCCCGCCGGCGAAGACGACGCCGGAGACCTGCTGCTGGAGCAGGAGCTCGACGTAGTCGGCCTCGGAGACCCCGCCGGTGGTCTGCGTGCAGAGCACCGGGGTCAGCCCCTGCTGGGCCAGCGCGCCGCCGATCACCTCGGCGAAGGCGGGGAAGATCGGGTTCTGGAGTTCCGGCAGGACCAGGCCGACCAGCCGGGCGCGTTCGCCGCGCAGCTGGGTGGGGCGTTCGTAGCCGAGGACGTCCAGTGCGGTGAGCACGGACTGGCGGGTTGTCTCCGAGACGCCCGGCTTGCCGTTGAGCACCCGGCTGACCGTTGCCTCGCTGACCCCCACCTTCTTCGCCACTTGAGCAAGTCGTCGCGTCATGAGCGCAAGAGTAGCGCAAACAATGCAAGTTCCTTGCAGTTCGATTACGGCCAGTTTGGCCCATCGGAAACCGGCGCGGAACCCCCCGCGTCCCACCGGCCCCGGCGGGCTTCCGAGCCGCGAGCGGCGGGACACCCCGAAGGGATGCCCCGCCACCCTCGCTTCCCGGTGGTCGCCCGCTACGGCAGCTGGTTGATCTTGAACGTCGAGGTCGTGTTCCGCACGTCCACGGCGTTGTCGCTCATCCTCAGGTTCTGGATGGTGACCTCACCCACCGCAGGTCCTTGTCCCGCCTCGGGCATCTCGTTCGCCCAGAGGCCGAACCCTGACTTGGCGTCGAAGGCGTCACCGCTCTTCTTCGCCCCGGTGATGGTGATGTCCTTCAGAATGGTGTCCTTGATGGGATTGACCGGCTGGCCGCCGACGTACTGCGTCTGGAACATGATTCCGCTGTAGGTCGGATCGACGATGTCCACGTTGTTGATGCGGATTCCCTGGAACACCTTGGAAGCCGAGAAGATCCAGATTCCGGGGAAGGTCTGCGCCCCCCAGAAATGGCCTCCGACCCGGACGATCGAGATGTTCTCGAAGAGCGTCGGGTCGGTCCCGAATCCGTTCATCGGATACCCGAAGTCCAGCGAGCTGATGGTGATGCCCGAGTAGACGAGGATGTCGGCGATGTAGATGTTGCGGAAGGTGTTGTTGAAGCCGCCGTAGACGGCGACACCGGCCGCGCGCCAGGTCAGGATGGCGCTCAGGTTCTCGTAGACGTTGTTCTTCATGTCCGCGCCGCCCGCGTCGATGGCGGAGAACAGCGCGAAGCTGTCGTCACCCGTGGAACGCGCCTCGATGTTGGCCACGAGGTTGTCCGTGCTGCCGTTGGTCATGTTGATGCCGTCGGCGAAGGTGTCCCGGATCCGCGAGTTCTTGATCGTGATCCGGTCGGTGTTGGCGCCCCAGTAGAGGCACACCTGGTGTTCGTTCCAGATGTTGTCGATGGTCATGTCGGTCACGTTGGAGAAGTCGAAGACCTTGCCCGGACCGTCGATGCGCGAGGTGTAGTTGCCGAAGTAGGCGAACCCCGTGAAGGACGAGCCCTTGGCGGTGCCCTCCGCGCGCCATCCGTTATCGGTGTTGTCCTGCGAGGACGGGGCGTGGAAGCGGGTGAACCACGGCCCGGCGCCGACGACCTGGACGGCCTTTCCGTACACCTGGAACTTGCTCGCCGTGTCGTAGTCGCCGGGCGGCAGGTAGACGCCCACGAGCTTGCCCGTGGTGTCCATGCGGACCTTGTCCAGGGCGTTCTGCACGTCCTGGTGGGTGAAGCCGGCGGGCACCGTGTAGGTGGCCGGGTCGGGGTTGGGGATCACCGTGGCCTGTTCCAGGCTCACGAAGTCGATCGCGTAGGTCGTGGTGTTCGCCGCGTCCTTCTGGAGGCGGACCTTGCTGCCCGGCGGGACGGTCTCGCCGAGGAGGATGTTCGCCTCGTCGTAGATGTGCCGCGGGGCTCCGGCGCTCGGGGCGTTGCCCGGGCCGGCCTCGGCCCCGTAGAGCCAGGCGTACTTCGAGGTCAGCGGCAGGGCCTTCTTGAGGACGCCGTTGACGTAGACGTTGATGGTGGCGTCGATGCCGCCGCCGCCCGGGGCGTCCGGGATGGAGAAGCGGGTGACCAGGGTGTTGGTCGCGGCCCGGGTGGTGAACTCGACGTACTCGCCCGTCGCGTCCAGGTTCACGGCCTTGCGGCCCGAGGCCTCGCCGGCGATGTCTCCGACGGTCCGGTTGGGGCCGACGACGCCTGCTCCGCCGCCGACCACGCCGTCCTCCGCCTCGTAGGTGTCGAAGGGCATGTTCGCCCCGCGGCCGACGAAGAAGGGCTTGGTGGAGGTGTTGTTGCCGCGCTTGACCGGCAGTTCGTTGGCATCGTCGGCGAGGACCACCTTGACGGTGTACTTGCCGTTGGCCGCCGTCCAGGTGCCGAGCGCGATCGGCGGCGAGGAGGCACCGGCCGCGAGTGCGCCGCTGAAGGATCCCGTCAGCGTACGGATGGTGGCGCCGCCCGCGTCCTGGAGCGTGAGGGTGACGTTGTGGGTGCCCGCGGCGGCGGCCACGGTGCCCTGGTTCTTCACCGTGACGGAGAAGCCCACGGACTGGCCGGCGGACGGGGCGCTCGGTGACCACCCGACGGACGAGGCCACCAGGTCCGAGCTGTCGACCGGGCGGACCACCAGCGGGGAGCCGGTGAGGCTGTTGTTGGTGTCGTTCTGCTCGACGACCGTGTTCGCCTCGTCGACGATCGCGCTCAGCGGGTAGCTGCCCGCGTCGCGCGGGCCGATGGCGGCCGTGACGGTGGCCGAGGCACCTGCGGCCAGCGCGGGCACGGTGGCGGAGGCGATCTTCGAACCGCCGAGCTGGAAGGAGACGGTGGTCGCCGGCGCCGGGGCCGGGCCGCTGTTCTTGACGGTGGCGGACAGGGTGACGGAGTCCGACTCCACCGGAGCGGCCGGGCTCGCGCTCACCGCGGTGACCTGGAGGTCCGGGTTGGGCGCCGCGACGCCGATGACCTGGAACTCGGCGATCTGGCCGTTGGAGGACCCGGTGTTGGAGGTGAAGCGCAGCTGAACGTCCGCGACCCGGGCGTTCACCGGGATGGTGACGGTGTTGGAGCCGGAGGCCGGGTTGAAGACGTAGTCCTTGGCGGCCACCAGGCCGGTGACGCCCGAGGCGCTCTGCTCGCGGCCGAGCACCTGGATGTTCTGGGTGCGGGTGCCCCAGCTGCTGTCCGGGTTGAGCTTGAGGACCAGGCGGTCGACATCGGCGTTGGCGCCGAGCTTGACGGTCAGGGTGCTCGGGTAGGCGCCGCCGGCCCCCTCCCAGTAGGTGGAGGTGCTGTTGTCGTTGGCGTTCTCCGCGACGAAGGTGTGGATCACGGAGGAGCCCTCGATGGGCTTGCCGACCGCCAGGTTGGAGCCGCCTCCGCCGCCGCTACCGTTGCGCGTCACGGAGTTGCTGTCGCCGGAGCGGTTGCCCGCTGCGTCCTTGGCCCGGACGAAGTAGCTCACCGTGGCGGTGGCGGGCTGGGTGTCGGTGTAGGTGGTGGCGCTGCCCGCGACGGTCGTGAGCAGCACGTTGTTGGCGAAGACCTCGTAGCCGGTGACGCCGACGTTGTCGGTGGAGGCCTGCCAGTTCAGCTTGATCTGGCCGGCGGCCGGCTCGGTGAAGGTCAGGGCCCCCGGGGCGGTCGGGGCCTGGGTGTCACCGGTGTCACCGGCGCGGGTGACGCTGTTGCTGTTCGCCGACTGGTTGCCGGCCGCGTCCTTGGCCCGGACGTAGTAGGTCACGCTCGCGGAGGCGGGCTGGGTGTCGGTGTAGGTGGTGACGTTGCCGGCGACGCTGGTGCGCAGCTGGTTGTTGGCGTAGACCTCGTACCCGGTGACACCCGTGTTGTCCGTGGCGGCGTTCCAGGTGAGCTTGATCTGGCCCGTTGCGGGCTCGGTGTAGGCGAGCGCCGTCGGGGCGGTCGGGGCCTGGGTGTCTCCGGTCGTCGGGCCGTAGATCTCCAGCTCGGAGAGCTGCCCGCCGGGCTGTACGGAGTTGGACGCTATCCACACCCGTACGTAGCGGGCGGTGGTGGCGTCGAAGGTGATGCTGACCGTGTTGGCGCCGGCGGCGTTGAACTCGTACCCCTTGGACGCCGTCAGGTCGGTGTAGTCCGTGCCGTTCGCACTGCTCTGGATCTTGAGGGTCTGGGTGCGGGCGCCCCAGTTCTCGGGGAGCTTGAGGACCACGCGGTCCACGCGCACGGAGGAGCCCAGGTCGGCCTGGAGCCACTGGGGCATGGCGTTGTTGACGCTCTCCCAGTAGCTGGCGGTGTTGCCGTCATTGGCGTTGCCCGGCACGTAGACCTGGGTGTTGCTGCTCGCGGTGAGCGTCTTGCCGAGGGCCAGGTTGGTCCCGGACTCGCCGGGGGCGCGGACCTCCAGCTCGGAGAGCTGTGCGGCCTGCCAGCCGGTGTTCGCGGTGATGTCGATGCGCACGTACCGGGCCTGGGTGGCCGGGAAGCCGATGGTGACCACGTTTCCGGCGCCCTGGCCGAAGGTGTAGGTCGCCGAGCTCACCAGGGTGCTGAAGCTGGTGCCGTCGGCGCTGCCCTGGACGGACAGGGTCTGGTTGCGGCTCTCCCAGGAGGCGGGGAGCTTGAGCACCACTTGGTCGACGCGGGTGGTGGCTCCGAGGTCGGTCTGCACCCATTGCGGGAAGGTGCTGCCGGCGCTCTCCCAGTACGAGGACTGGTTGCCGTCGGTGACGTTGCCGGCCGCGTAGGCGCCGTTGGTACTGCTCGCCGTGGCGGGCCTGCCCGCCGAGACGCTCGGTCCGCCGGCGGCCACGGCGGTCAGAGCGGGCCAGCCCAGCATCAGCAGGGCCGTGCTGATCAAGGCGGCCAGGGTCCGCCATCTCCAGTTGTGCCTTCTCATATGTCCTCGTCCCTCGACATGAACTTTCTGAACCATGGGAGATAGGAATTTGCGGTGTGCGGTGCGAGAGTTGCAGAGCTTTGGCGAGTCGTCTACATCCCTGACCGCACTTTTATGCGGTCATCGCTTGCGCAAGCTGGGCGCAAATAACGCAAGCCATTTGCGTGAGGGGGAGAAATTCCGCTTACGCCCGAACCGGCCTACGGTTCGTACTCATGCGGTCCCTGCAGTTCCTCCACACGAGCGCCCGGCGCCTCGGGCTGCCCAGACGGGCCGCCTCCCAGATCCTGCTGACCCAGCTGGCCATCGCCGCCGGGGTCCTCGCCCTGGCCACCGGCCTCTTCCTGGCCCCACTGAGCGCGCAGCTCGACGACCAGGCCATGCGGCGCGCCCTGGCCATCGCCCAGAGCGCCGCCGCCGACCCCTCCCTGGCCGCCGGCCTCGTCGGCTCGGCTCCCTCGCCGGACAGCCCGGTGCAGGCCTCCGCGGAGCGGATCCGCTCGGCCACGGGCGCCGAGTACGTGGTGGTCCTGGACCTGGCCGGAATCCGCCGCTCACACCCGAGCCCCGACCGCATCGGGCGGCCCGTATCCACCGACCCCGGCGAGGTCCTGGCCGGCCGCGAGGTCATGGAGATCGACGAGGGCACCTTGGGCCGCTCGGCGCGCGGCAAGGTCCCCCTGCTCGCCGCCGACGGGGAGATCGTCGGAGCCGTGTCGGTCGGCATCGCCTACGACAGCGTCCAGGGCCGCCTGCTCGGCGCCATCCCGGGCCTGCTCGCGTACGCCGGCGGCGCCCTCGCGGCGGGCGCCCTCGCCGCCTACCTGCTCTCGCGCAGGATCCACCGGCAGACCCGCGACCTGGCCTTCTCCGATATCGCGGGGCTGCTCGCCGAACGCGAGGCGATGCTGCACTCCATCCGCGAAGGCGTGATCGCCCTCGACCGGGGCGGCCGGGTACGGCTGGTCAACGACGAGGCGGCCCGGCTCCTGGGCCTCGCACCCGAAGCCGCCGGCGCCGCCACGGGCCGCGCCCTGGACGAGGTGCTCGGCGCGGGCCGCACCACGGACGTCCTCACCGGCCGGGTCACCGGCCGCGACCTGCTCACCGTCCAGGGCGCCCGGGTCCTGGTCGCCAACCGGATGCCCACCGAGGACGGCGGAGCCGTGGCCACCCTGCGCGACCGCACCGAGCTGGAGCACCTGGGCCGCGAGCTCGACTCCACCAAGGGCCTGATCGACGCCCTGCGCGCCCAGGACCACGAGCACGCCAACCGGCTCCACACCCTCCTCGGCCTGCTGGAACTGGGCCTGTACGAGGAAGCCGTCGAGTTCGTCACGGAAGTGGTCGGGGTGCACCGCAGCACCGCCGAGCAGGTCACCGAGAAGGTGCACGACCCCCTGCTCGCCGCCCTGCTGATGGGCAAGGCCACCATCGCGGCGGAGCGCGGGGTCCCCCTGCGGCTGGCCGGCTCCGCGCTGCTGCCCGACCGCCTCGTCGACCCGGGAGGCCTGGTCACCATCCTCGGCAACCTGGTCGACAACGCGCTGGACGCCGCGGTCGGCTCGTCCGCGCCGCTGGTCGAGGTCGACATCCGCGCGGACGGCCGCACGGCGGTCCTGTCGGTGCGTGACAGCGGCCCCGGCGTCCCGGTGGAGCGCCGCGAGGAGATCTTCACCGAGGGCTGGTCGACCAAGCAGCCCCAGGCCGGCGCCCACCGCGGACGCGGTCTCGGCCTCGCCCTGGTACGGCGCCTGGCCGAACGGCAGGGCGGCACGGTTCGGGCCGGCGAGGCGCCGGACGGAGGGGCGGAATTCTCCGTCGTCCTCCCGGAGGCCCTGCGATGAGCACCTTCGACGCATCCGGCGGCTTCCATGCACCCAGTGCATCCGGCGCATCCAGCGCTTTTGACGTACTGGTCGTCGACGACGACCTGCGTGTCGCCCGGATCAACGCGGCCTACGTGGCCAAGGTGCCCGGCTTCCGCGTGTCGGCCCAGGCCCATTCGGCGGCGCAGGCGCTGGCGCTCCTGGACTCCCGCCCCGTGGACCTGATCCTCCTCGACCACTACCTCCCGGACGAGAACGGCCTCGACCTGGTCCGGCGCCTGCGCGAGCGCGGCCACCACACCGACGTGATCATGGTGACGGCCGCCCGCGACCTGGCCACCGTCCAGGCCGCGATGCGCCTCGGCGCCCTCCAGTACCTGGTCAAGCCCTTCACCTTCGCGGGACTGCGCACCCGCCTGGAGGCCTACGGGGCCCTGCGCCGCACCCTGGACACCGGCGGCGAGGCCGAACAGGCGGAGGTGGACCGGATCTTCGGCGCCCTCGCCGCGGCCGGCGCCGATGCCCCGAGCGACCTCCCCAAGGGCCACTCCCCCACCACCGCCGACCTGGTCCGCGGGATCCTGCGCGCGGCCGAGGGCCCGCTCTCCACCCAGCAGATCGCCGACCGCGCGGGCATCAGCCGCCAGACCGCCCAGCGCTACCTCAAGCTCCTCGACCGCGCCGGCCGCGTCGTCCTCGCCCTCCGGTACGGCGAAACGGGCCGCCCGGAACACCGCTACGCCTGGCGTCCGCCCACGACCGGCTGACGCCGGTCGGCGGCCGGTCCCGCTCCCCCGCCAGTCGGGCCCTACACCGCCCCGGCGCCCGTCAGAGCGCGGACCTCGGTCTCCGCGTGCCGCCGCTCGTCCGGCTCCTCCGCCGAGGTCACGGTGCCCAGCCAGCCCGCCAGGAAGCCCAGCGGAATGGACACGATGCCCGGGTTCTGGAGCGGGAAGAGCTGGAAGTCCACGCCCGGGAACAGGGATTCGGGGCTGCCGGAGACCACGGGGGACAAGGCCACCAGCAGCACGGCCGGGAGCAGCCCCCCGTACACCGACCAGACGGCGCCCCGCGTGGTGAACCCGCGCCAGAACAGCGAGTACAGGAGCACCGGCAGGTTCGCCGAGGCCGCCACCGCGAAGGCCAGACCCACCAGGAAGGCCACGTTCAGGTCCTGGGCGAGCAGACCGAGCGCGATCGCCACCGCCCCGATCCCGACCGCCGCCACTCTGGCCACCGCCACCTCGCTGCGCTGACGGGCGTGGCGGCGCTTGAGCGAGGCGTACAGGTCGTGCGCGACGGAGGCCGACGAGGCGAGGGTGATCCCCGCGACCACCGCGAGGATGGTCGCGAAGGCGATGGCCGCCACGAAGGCGAACAGCACCGCGCCGCCGGTCGAGTCGGCCCCGCCGCCCAGGAAGGCCGCGAGCAGCGGCACCGCGGTGTTCCCCGAGGCGTTGGAGGCCCTGACCTCCTCCGGCCCGAGCAACGCCGCCGCGCCGAAGCCGAGCACGATGGTCATCAGGTAGAAGCCGCCGATCAGCCCGATCGCCCACACCACCGACCGGCGGGCCGCCCGCGCCGTGGGCACGGTGTAGAAGCGCGACAGGATGTGCGGCAGCCCGGCCGTCCCCAGGACCAGGGCGAGACCGAGGCTCATGAAGTCGAAGCGGGCCGTCCAGTCGCCTCCGTACTTGAGCCCGGGGCCCAGGAACCGGTCGCCGTGCCCGCTGCGCTCGGCGGCGCTGCTGAGCAGCTGGTCGAAGTTCCCGTGGAAGCGCAGCAGCACGAGCACCGTCAGGGTGATCGCCCCGCCCATCAGCAGCACGGCCTTGACGATCTGGATCCAGGTGGTGGCCCGCATGCCGCCGAAGGACACGTAGATCACCATGAGCGCACCGACCCCGATGACGGTCAACGTCCGTGCGGCGCGGCCCGAATCGGCGAGCAGCAGGCCCACGAGGCTGCCGGCGCCGACCATCTGCGCGACGAGGTACAGGACGGAGACGACCACCGACGAGGTCCCGGCGGCGATCCGCACCGGCCGCTCGCTCATCCGCGCGGCGACCACGTCGGCGAGGGTGAACCGGCCGCAGTTGCGGACGAGTTCGGCGACGAGGAACAGGACGACCAGCCAGGCGACGAGGAAGCCGACCGAGTACAGCAGGCCGTCGTAGCCGAACAGGGCGATGAGGCCGGAGATGCCGAGGAAGGAGGCGGCGGACATGTAGTCGCCGGCGATGGCGAAACCGTTCTCCATCGGGGAGAACAGGCGCCCGCCCGCGTAGAACTCCTCTGCCGAACCGTGCCGGTTGCGGCTCACCCAGGTGGTGATGCCCAGGGTGACGGCGATGAAGACGCTGAACAGGAGCAGCGCCAGGGTCTGGTGTTCGGTGGTCACCGGCCCGCCCCCCGTGCGTGGGTGCGCTCCCCGGCGTCCGCCCGGCGGACCTGCTCCTGCTCGAAGACCGTCCACCGCAGGTCCAGCGCCGCGCGGTCGCGCCGCAGCCGGGCGTGGCGGGCGTAGGCCCAGGTCAGCAGGAAGGTGCTGAGGAACTGGCCGAGGCCCGCGAGCAGGGCCACGTTGACGGATCCGAACACCGGCCGGGCCATCATGCCGGGCGCCGTGGTCGCGGCGATCACGTAGGCGACGTACCAGAGGAAGAAGCCGACGGTGGCGGGGACGACGAACCTCCGGTAGCGGCCGCGCACCTCCTGGAAGGCGGCGCTGCGCTGCACTTCGAGGTAGATGTCGGACGCCGCGCGCACGGGCGCGCCACCTGGGGAGGAGCTCGGCGGTGACGTTTCCGCTCCACCGCCCGCGGCTCCGCCGGGCCCCTCGCCTACGCCGGCACCCTCGCCCTCGCCCCAACCGACGGCCAGCGCGTCGTACCAGGGGTCGTCCAGCCGGATCGTTCCGGCATCACGACCTTCGTGCTTGTCCACCGAACTCTCCTTGTCCGCCGCCGCAGTGGCCGCGTGCCCACAAGGATGTGCGGGAGGAACGGTTTCCGGACTGGTGTCCCGGTGCTCTTCACTCCATCAGGTGATGGAGTGAAGAGCACCGGTGTGCCAGGGCCGAGGAAGTGCCACCGGAGGTCCCCCGGTGGCTCCGGGTCCGGTCAGGCGTCGATCCGCGACCGGTCCAGGGTGGCAGCGGAGCTGGTGATGAACTCCTTGCGCGGAGCCACCTCGTTGCCCATGAGCAGGTCGAACACCGACTCGGCCGAGTCCAGGTCGCCGATGTTGATCCGGCGCAGGGTGCGGAAACGGGGATCCATGGTGGTCTCCGCCAGCTGGTCGGCATCCATCTCGCCGAGGCCCTTGTAGCGCTGGATCGAGTCCTTGTACCGGATGTTCTTGCGCTGGTACTCGAGCAGGGTCTGGCGCAGCTCGTTGTCCGAGTACGTGTAGACGTACTTGTCCTGGCCCTTCTTCGGCTGGACGAGCTCGATCCGGTGCAGCGGCGGCACCGCGGCGAAGACCCGGCCCGCCTCGACCATCGGGCGCATGTAGCGCTGGAAGAGCGTGAGCAGCAGGCAGCGGATGTGCGCGCCGTCCACATCGGCGTCCACGAGCAGGACGATCTTCCCGTACCGGGCGGCGTCGATGTCGAAGGTCCGGCCCGAGCCGGCTCCTATGACCTGGATGATCGCCCCGCACTCGGCGTTCTTGAGCATGTCCGAGACCGAGGACTTCTGGACGTTGAGGATCTTGCCCCGGATGGGCAGCAGCGCCTGGAACTCGGAGTTCCGGGCGAGCTTGGCCGTACCGAGCGCCGAGTCCCCCTCGACGATGAAGAGCTCGCTGCGCTCCACGTCGTCGCTGCGGCAGTCGGCCAGCTTGGCGGGCAGCGAGGAGGACTCCAGCGCGGTCTTGCGGCGCTGCGCCTCCTTGTGCTGACGGGCCGCGATCCTGGTGCGGGCGGCGGCGACGATCTTCTCCATCACGGAGCGCGCCTGCTGCTTGTCGTCCCGCTTGGTGGAGGTCAGGAAGGCCTTGAGCTCCTTGGCGACGACGGCCGCGACGATCCGGGTGGCCGCCGAGGTGCCGAGCACCTCCTTGGTCTGCCCCTCGAACTGCGGCTCGGCGAGACGGACGGTGACGACCGCCGTCATGCCCTCCATCGCGTCGTCCTTGACCACGTCGTCCTCGGCGACGCGCAGCAGCTTCGCGGAGCGCAGCACCTCGTTCACGGTCTTGGTGACCGAGCGCTCGAAGCCGGAGATGTGGGTGCCGCCCTTGGGGGTGGCGATGATGTTCACGAACGACTTCACGTTCGTCTCGTACCCCGTGCCCCAGCGCAGGGCGATGTCCACGCCGAGCTCACGGGTGACCTCGGTGGGGGTCATGTGGCCGCGGTCGTCGAGGACCGGGACGGTCTCCTTGAAGATGCCGGTGCCGGTCAGGCGCAGGACGTCGCAGGCCGCCTTGTCCTGGGCGAGGTACTCGCAGAACTCGCTGATGCCCCCGTCGAAGCGGAAGGTCTCCTCGGTCTTGCCGGCCCCTTCCAGGGCCCGCTCGTCGCGGACCACGATGGTCAGGCCGGGCACGAGGAAGGCCGTCTGGCGGGCACGCTGGTAGAGCGTGTCCAGCGTGAGCTTGGCGTCCTTGAGGAAGATCTGCCGGTCGGCCCAGTAGCGGATCCGGGTGCCGGTCTTGCCCTTGGCGATCCGCTTGCCCTTGCGCAGGCCGTTGGCGGGGTCGAAGGGGCTGTCGGGGCCCTGCTCGGTGAACATGCCGGGGACGCCGCGGCGGAAGCTGATGGCCTGCGTCGCGCTGCCCCGGTCGACCTCCACGTCCAGACGCGCCGAGAGCGCGTTGACTACGGAGGCGCCGACGCCGTGCAGGCCGCCGGAGGCCGCGTACGACCCGCCGCCGAACTTGCCGCCGGCGTGCAGCTTGGTCATGACGACCTCGACGCCGGAGAGGCCGGTCTTGGGCTCGATGTCGACGGGGATGCCGCGACCGTTGTCGCGGACCTCCACGGAGGAGTCCTCGTGGAGGATCACCTCGATGTGGTCGCAGTAGCCGCCCAGGGCCTCATCGACGGAATTGTCGATGATCTCCCAGAGGCAGTGCATGAGGCCCCGGCTGTCGGTGGAGCCGATATACATGCCGGGGCGCTTGCGGACGGCCTCGAGGCCCTCGAGGACGAGCAGGTGCCGCGCGGTGTAGTTGGAGCCGTCCCGGTCTGCTCCGGTCAGCAGTGCGCTGGAAGGCACGGACGTGTCGGCGGTCACGCAGTTCGCTCCTCGCTGAATTCTTTTTCTGGCCCGGTCGGGCGCAGTGGTGGCTCGGTTGCCGCTGGAAGGGTACCGAGGCCTGGTAGAGCCGATGCAACGCCACCCCAGCCCCTTCGTCAGCCTAGTGCAGCTCCGTACGCATGTTCGATCCCCCGTGGGAGTGAAGCAAACATCACGTTCCCTTCCGCGCATGAACCATTTAGTGTTCGGGCACGTCCTCATGCACAACCGGCACTCAGCCGGAGAGGGCAGAACTGCGACAAGCGAACGACCTGACAACGCGAAACCGTAAAGCAACGCAATACGGCTCCTTCGCCGCCAACCGGCAACAGCCGGCCAGCTTCGGAAGGAAGTTTCGAGGAAAAGCCGCGAGCGGGAACGTTTTCGGCCTGGTTGGATGTTGACCCTGGTACGACAGCTCGTCGAGCTAGAGAAGAGGCGACGTGACTACTGTTCTGACACCCGCGACCCCGCTGACGGCCGCTGACCGATGCGACCGTTGCGGCGCCCAGGCATATCTGCGCGTCGTCCTGCTGAGCGGCGGTGAACTGCTCTTCTGCGCCCACCACGGACGCAAGTTCGAGCCGGAACTCAAGAAGATCGCCGCGGAAATACAGGATGAGACCGAGCGGCTTACGTCCGCTCCGGCGGCCAGTGCCGCCGAACCCGAGGACCGCTGACACAAGGCCTACACCTCGCATCCGACGAGCCAGGACCGGCGATGCCGGTCGACGGGCGGTACCTCTGCGACCCAGAGGGACCGCCCGTCCTCATGCCCGGACGCGGTTCAGCGCCCCGGCGCCGGCCGGTCCCCCGCCGCGAGGCCCCTCCCGGGCCCCTGAGCGGGGCGTACGCCCACCCCCAGCCCTCCGCGGGCACCAGGACGGCCCAGTTCCCTCCGGGCCGCCTCCGGGCCGCTGGCGGAGTTGGTGGAGTCGGCGACGAAACCGATCAGCGGTGCGATCCGGGTGTACACCCCCGGACTGTCCGCCCGCCCGCAGCCGCGCCCCCAGGACACCAGCCCGATCAGCCGGCCCCGGGCCACCAGAGGACCGCCGCTGTCCCCCTGGCAGGCGTCCTTGCCGCCGTCCCGGTCCCCCGCGCACACCATGGAGTCGGCCCGGTACTGACCGTCGGCGTCTCCCGGGTAGGCCCGCCCGCACACCTCGTCCGCCAGCACCGTCACCCTGGCGGCCCGCAGCGCGTAGGCGTAGTCGCCGAAGCCGCTGGTGTCGCCCCAGCCGTATACGGCGGCCTCGGTGCCGGCGCCGTACGCCGGATGCCCGAGGTCGGCCATCGGCAGCACGTTCTGCGCGGCCACGGCTTCGGCCAGCTCCAGGACCGCCAGGTCGCCGGCATTGCTGCCCGGGTCGTAGGCCGGGTTCACCCGGGCGGAACGCACCGCGATCTCGCGGCCCTCGCCCGCGCGCAGCTCCGTACGCCCGGTGATCACCCGGAAATCGCGGACGGAGTCGACCGGGCCGCCCAACACCTGGCGCCCCAGGCAGTGGGCCGCGGTCACCACCTTGGTCGGGCTGACGAGGACGCCCCCGCAGAACTGCCCGCCGCGCGTACCCCCGAACCGGTCACGGCTCGCGAGGGCCACGACCCAGGGGGCATCGGCCACCTTCACCGGCGTTCCGCCGATCACCACGCTGTCCGCGGCGGCTCGCGGCGCCTGGGAGAGCGGCGCCGCCGCCGCTCCCGCCGCCAGGGTCAGCGCTCCCGCCAGGACACGGGCAAAGGGACGACGCATGAGGCCTCCTGACTCCGAGTGTGCATGACTCCACTCAGAGTGGGACGCCCGGTGGCCGTGCGCACCCGCGCGACCACCGGCGACGACCTGCGGCGAACCCCTCGCCGCGCCCCGGTCCGGATCCGGCCGGCTCAGTCGAGGTAGTCGCGCAGCACCTGGGACCGGGACGGGTGACGGAGCTTCGACATGGTCTTCGACTCGATCTGGCGGATGCGCTCGCGGGTGACCCCGTAGACCTTGCCGATCTCGTCGAGGGTCTTCGGCTGGCCGTCCGTGAGGCCGAAGCGCATCGAAACCACGCCCGCCTCGCGCTCGCTCAGCGTGTCGAGAACCGAGTGCAGCTGCTCCTGCAGGAGCGTGAAACTCACGGCATCGGCCGGTACGACCGCTTCGGAGTCCTCGATGAGGTCGCCGAACTCGCTGTCGCCGTCCTCGCCGAGCGGGGTGTGCAGGGAGATCGGCTCGCGGCCGTACTTCTGGACCTCGATGACCTTCTCGGGGGTCATGTCGAGTTCCTTGGCCAGCTCCTCCGGGGTGGGCTCGCGGCCCAGGTCCTGGAGCATCTGGCGCTGGACGCGGGCCAGCTTGTTGATGACCTCGACCATGTGCACCGGGATGCGGATGGTGCGGGCCTGGTCGGCCATGGCCCGGGTGATCGCCTGCCGGATCCACCAGGTGGCGTACGTGGAGAACTTGTAGCCCTTGGTGTAGTCGAACTTCTCCACGGCGCGGATCAGACCCAGGTTGCCCTCCTGGATCAGGTCCAGGAAGAGCATGCCGCGGCCGGTGTAGCGCTTGGCGAGGGAGACCACGAGGCGGAGGTTGGCCTCCAGCAGGTGGTTCTTGGCCCGGCGGCCGTCCTCGGCGATGATCTCCAGCTCGCGCTTGAGCTTGGGCGCCAGCTTGTCGGAGTTGGCGAGCTTGTCCTCGCCGAAGAGTCCGGCCTCGATGCGCTTGGCGAGCTCGACCTCCTGCTCGGCGTTGAGGAGGGGGACCTTGCCGATCTGCTTGAGGTAGTCCTTGACGGGGTCGGCGGTGGCGCCGGCCACGGCGACCTGCTGGGCCGGGGCGTCGTCCTCGTCGTCCGAGATGACGAAGCCCTTGCTCTCGGCGCCCTCCTCCTCGTCCTCGGACTCGGCCTTGGCGGCTCCGGGACCGTCTTCCGCGGACTCCTCGTCGCCCGCTTCGTCGGCGTCCTTCTTGGCGGCGGTCTTCTTCGCCGCCGTCTTCTTCGCCGCGGTCTTCTTGGCGGGCGCGGCCTTCTTGGCCGCCGTCTTCTTCGCCGCGGTCTTCTTGGCGGCGGGCTCGGTCGCGGTCCCCTCCGCGAGGGCGTCGGCGTCGACGAGCCCCGGTTCCGCCGCCTCGGTCACCGTGTCGGGTTCGGCCACGGCGGGCGCGGCCGCCGTCCTGGCCGCCGCCTTCTTGGCGACGGGCTCGGTGGCCGTCCGCTTGACGGGGCTCTTCGCTGCGACGCTCTTGCGGGTGGTGCGCTTGGGCGACTCCGCGGCACTGACCATCAGCGTCACACCCTCTTCCTCGAGGATCTGGTTGAGGCTGCGCAGAACATTCTTCCACTGGGTCGCAGGAATCTGGTCAGCCTCGAAGGCCCGACGCACGTCATCGCCGGCGATCTGCCCCTCGGCCTTGCCCCGCTCGATGAGCGCCATCACAGACTCGGAATCGGCGATCTCCGGCGGGAGCGTACGGGATGTGCTGGCCGACACGAACAACCTCTCGGAACGATGGAAACGGCTTCCGACCCCGGCCTGGTGGTGCTGGACCGGAGCCGACGACCACCGACTGGGGATGGGCCGGGGGCGCGGGCAGGGGCCGGGGAGCTGCACAGCATCCCCAAGGGCTGCTGTCTTCCCTCCGTCGGCCATCACCTCTTAGGTCATCGCGTGACCTCGCGGAGCGTTACGCCCAATCTTCGTGGCCCGAGTCACACCCCGTTTGATGCCATGCCGGTCATACCGTGATTTCTGCACGTCCGGTCTGCCCGAACACGCCCCGTTTCGCGGGCCGGACGACTCCCCGGATTCGGCCTCCCGGCGGCCGCGGACCGGAGCCGGGAACCGACCGGGGCGCTCAGAACCCCGGCGGGGAGCCGGACTCCACTGCCGCCGGACCCTCCCCGGACTCCGTCCTGGGGTGCCGCCGGGGACCGGCGGCCCATCGACACGCCCGCGCCGTGCGCTGCGGCCCGTCAGTGCTCGCGCGGGGCGGGGACCACGCGCTCGACCTCCGGATGCACCGTCAGGAGCTGGCGCATGGAGTTCTCCGCGCCCAACGCGTCACCGGCGGCCAGGGCCTCGACCATGCGCGCGTGGTGCGCGACGCAGGTCTCGCTGGGGCGGTCGCAGGAGGTGACGGGACTGCCGGACACCTGCAGGGCGGCGGAGACGATGCCGGAGAGGTGCTCCAGCATGCGGTTGGCCGCGGCCTGGATGAGCAGGGCGTGGAACTCGTTGTCCGCACGCGCGAAGGTGATCGAATCACCTTGCCCGAGAGCGTGTCCCATGATCTCGACCATGTCGGCGAGGCGCTGCTGGATCTCCGGCCGGCCGTGGCCGGCGGCGAGGCGGGCGGCGAGCGGTTCGATGGTCCAGCGGAGCTCGCCCAGCTCACGGCGCTGGTCGTCGCGCTGCGGGCCGAAGGCGCGCCACTCGATGATGTCGGGGTCGAGCAGGTTCCAGTCGGCGACCGGGCGGACCCGGGTGCCGACGTTGGGGCGGGCGCTGACGAGGCCCTTGGCCTCGAGGACGCGCAGGGATTCGCGGACGACGGTGCGGGAGACCTCGAAACGCTGCCCGATCTCCTCGGGGACCAGCGGGCGGTCCGCACCGAGGTCGCCGGAAACGATCATCTGGCCGAGCTGCTGGACGAGTTGGCCGTGCAGTCCGCGGCCGCGGCTGCCTGCGGCGCGGCGGCCGACCCGGCTCAACTCGACGTCGGATCCGTCCCAGTGGGGCACTCCCACCCGGTCGGCCCCCGAGGCCTCCGGGTAGGGGTAGCGGTCGAGTTCGCCCGCGCCGGCGAGGCCGGAATCGGCATGGCGGGCGGCGGTCATCATGGTGTGCGCAAGGGTACTCACGAATCCTTTGTCGGCCGTGTCTCGGCGACCCTTGAGGTCTTTGGTGAAAAGCACACGAAAGGGTGATCGGTGCCACCTACGCAATTGACGACTTATCGTAAAAAACCGGGCCTTTTGCGGGGAGTTGCGGTCCGCCGGGCCTGATGTGGACCACAACGGTCCCGTTGGGTCCGGACCGGCACCGGAACGATCACCAACGATCCCTCACAAACGGACGCGGCCGCGCAGTCCTGTGAACCCATAGGCGCACAACAGGACCATCAGCGACAACACCAGCGCGGTGCCGACCGGTTGGGCCATCACCCGGATCGCCCCGAGGACCACCCGGTCCGCCTCCGGCGGCCACTGCGCCCAGGCCAGGCCGCGCAGCCGCTCCGCGAGTCCGGCGACCGGGTACGCGGACGGGCCGTCCAGGGCCTTGCGCACCAGCGGTACGACCATGACCGGTACGGCGAGCACCGCGGCCAGACCGGCGGAAGCGGACCGGAAGACCCCGGAGGCCAGGACTCCGGACCAGGCGCAGCCGATGAGCAGCCCCGCCCAACTCGCGGCCGGGGAGACCCACTCCGCGGGCGTACGGAGCGGCCCGCTGCCGAACACCAGCGTCAGGGCGGCGGCGTCCGCGGTCACGGCGAGGGCGCCGAGCAGCAGCGCCAGGGCGGCGCTGACGCCGAGTTTCGCCGTGAGCAGCCCGAGTCGGCGCGGGACCGTGCCGCGGTCGGCGGCGAGCGCGGGGTAGCGGTACTCCTCGCCGAAGGCCAGGGCTCCGAGCAGTCCGGCCCCGAGCGCCGCGGGCGGCAGCGGGAGCAACTCCGGCCAGGCGGCGAGCAACCGGTTCTGCGGGGTGTGGCCGAACCGGGCCAGCACCAGCGCGGTGACGACGGAGACGGCGACGACGAAGGCGGCGGTGAGCACGGGAGTGGCGGTGCCGAAGGTCCGGTGCAGCTCGTAGCGCAGGGGCCGCAGCGGGCCGCCGAGCCGGCGCACGGCCGAGGCGGGCCCACTCGATCGGGCGGGGCGGGCGGAGCGTCCGGAGCGGGGCCGGTCGCCGCCACCTGCTCCGGACGCGGCCGGCGTTCCGTCGGCGGCCGCGGCCGGAGCCCCGGATCCGGCGTGGTCCCGGGCGCGCGGCAGCGACGGCTGCGCTCCCGCGTCGCCGGTCTCGTCGGCGAGCTGGTGGACCAGCACACCGTGCCGGAAGGCGGCCTCGCCGACCTCGGCACAGTTGCTGCCGTAGACGGACAGCCGGCTGCCGCTCTCCTCCACGATCTCCACCGTGCGCTGGGCGGCCCGCGCCTCCCGGCCCAGTACGTCGGCCAGCCGGGCGGCGTGCGGGGTGCGTACGGCGACCCGCGGCCTGAGCCTGGTCCGGGCGAACTCGGCGGCGTCCTGGTCGGCGACGAGCCGGCCCGACTCGATGCTCACCACCCGGTCCGCGCTGCGGGCGGCCTCCTTCGCGTCGTCGGTGGTGAAGAGCACCGCGCCGCCGAGGGAGGCGTGGCCCCGCAGCAGCCCGTGCAGCCAGCTCCGTTCACGGGGCGAGAGCCCGGCGGCGGGCTCGTCGAGGAGGAGCGTGCAGGGGTCGGCGAGCAGGGCGGCGGCCAGCGCGACCCTGCGCTCCATGCCGAGCGAGAGCGAGCCGAGCCGCTGGTCGCGCAGTCCCGCGACGCCGACGACCTCCAGCATGGCGTCGGCCCGCGCGGCCGGCACGCCGGCCGCGGCGCAGAGCATCCGCAGCTGGCCGCGCACGGTCCGCGAGGGGTTGCCGGGGAGATCGCCGAGGAGCACGCCGACTTCGCGGCCCGGATGCGGGATCCGGTGCAGGGGGCGCCCGCGGAAGTAGGTGACTCCGCGGCCCGGTTCGAGTTCGAGCATGAGCCGCAGCGCGGTGGTCTTGCCCGAGCCGGGCTCGCCGAGCAGTGCGGTCACGCTCCCGGGGCGGGCCTCGAAGGTGAGGTCGTCCACGAGGGGCGGTTGGTTTCGGCGGGGGGTGCTGGTGAGTCCGATGGCCTGGAGCATCGCTTCTCTCGCGGGGGGTGAGACCGCTCTGCGGCAGGGTGAATACCGCTAACAAGATAACGCGATATGTCCGATTTAAGGCGCAGGCTGTCGCACGTCTCGCCCGTGTCGGCGCCGGAGCCGTCGCCCACGGCCGTGCGAGCCCGGATACCGGCCGGGCCACCGGCTCGGGTGGCCCGGGGGTGGTGTGGGGCGCCCGTGCGTCAGACTTCCGGGCGCAGCATCGGCGGGTTGAGCAGGGTGGCCCCGCCGGCCCGGAACAGCTGGGCGGGACGGCCGCCCTGACGCGTCGTCGTGCCCCCGGCCGGGACCAGGAACCCGGGGGTGCCGGTGACCTTGCGGTGGAAGTTGCGGGGGTCTAGGGCGACTCCCCAGACCGCTTCGTAGACCCGGCGCAGCTCGCCGACGGTGAACTCGGGCGGGCAGAAGGCGGTGGCCAGCGAGGAATACTCGATCTTCGAGCGGGCCCGCTCGACCCCGTCGGCGAGGATCTGCTCGTGGTCGAAGGCGAGTCCGGCGCCGGTCTGGCCGTCCGTGGACAGGAGCTCGTCGACGGGGGCCCAGCGCGCGCTGTTGGCATCGCCGCCGGCCCGGGGGGCGGGCAGATCCGGAGCCAGCACCAGATGCGCGACGCTGACCACGCGCATGCGCGGATCCCGCTTCGGATCACCATAGGTGGCCAGCTGTTCGAGGTGCGCCCCGTTGCCCACGTCCGGAGCGGCCGGGTCATGGGCGCAGAGGCCGGTCTCCTCGGACAGTTCGCGGGCCGCGGCCGCCGACAGGTCCTCGTCCCCGCGGACGAAGCCGCCGGGCAGCGCCCAGCGTCCCTGGAACGGCTGCTCACCCCGTCGGATGACCAACGCGCAGAGCGCATGGCGCCGCACGGTGAGCACGACCAGGTCGACGGTGACGGCGAAGGGCGGAAAGGCCGACGGGTCGTAGGGCGACATGACGCGATCATAGTCGTCTGCCTGACGATAAACAGAGCTTTGGGGATCTTCGGACCCGGGAACCGGAAGCCCCGGCCCGATGCGGCCCGATCGGCGGGGCGCCTCCTACCCGCCCAGTTGCAGTGCATCGGCGGCCTCCTCCACCATGCCCAGGCCCAGCCGGCTGATCCGGACGGCGAAGGGTTCCCCCGAAACCCGCAGCCCGGAGAGGCGGAGCCCGCCGAGCGGAGCACCGGGGAGCGGTACGAGGGCGACCGTGCCGGCGGGGGCGTCCGGACGGATACCGGCCAGCGCGGTCAGGACGTGGATCCCCGCGGCGGCCGCGACCGCCGCCGGCCGGCAGGCCGCCGGATGCGGGAGCGGAGCGCTGCCCTCGGTGCGCTGCTCGGCCGCGTACATCTCCGGGAGGCGGTACCCGAAGCCCTCCGCCGCGTCCAGCAGGCCCCGGAGCAGGCCGGTGGCCTCCTTCTCGAAGCCCGCCTGGGCCAGACCGGCCACGGCGACCGCGCTCTCGTACGGCCGCACCGCGCCCGAGCGGTACCCGAACGGGTTGTGCCCCGGCTCGCGGACCCCCATGCTGCGCAGCCCCCAACCGGAATCCATCGCGGGGGCTCCCAGCAGCCGAGCCAGCTGCTCGGTGCGGACCCGGTCGAGCAGCCCGCGCGCGAGCCGGCCGCCGCCGGGCAGTCCGGTGTCCAGCAGGTGGGCGGCGGCCCCCGTCAGCCGGGGCAGGGGCCGCCCGTCGGGGTGCAGGGCCGCCGCGGGCCGGCCGCCGTCCGGGCCGTCGACCCAGAAGCGGGCTGCGAACCGCTCCCGCAGCGCGGCCGCCCGGTCCCGCCACTCCTCGGCTCCGGGCCGCCCGCACCCGGTGAGCAGGTCGGCCCCGAGGAGCAGGGCGCGATGGGCGTGGGCCTGGGTTTCACAGCGCCGGGGTCCCGGATCGGGATCGGCCAGGAAGCCGTCCTCCCCGAAGGCGCCCCGGATCCACTCCAGGCACCGCTCGGCGGCGGGGAGCAGCTGGGCCACCTCCGCCTCGGGCATCCCCCAGAGCCGGGCTTCGGCGAGCACCGCGGGGAAGGCGAGCGTCGCCTCGGTCCCGGTGCACCCCGGGGGCAACTGCGGCCCGGCCCCCCTGAGCGGCCCCGGGATCTTCCCCGCGTCGGCGCCCCGACCTCCGGTCTGGGTCCGGGCCAGGATCCGCAGGGTCGCGGCTGCCAGTCCGGTGCCGAGCGGGAGCGCCATGCGGGCGGCCCACAGGGACTCCGCCGGGGCCAACCCGAGCCGCCACGGCACTCCGGCCGCCGCATAGCTGTCGGCCGGCTGCTTCGGGTCCCTGAGCAGGAGGGCGCCCAGGTCCTGCACGCTCGTGCGCAGCCATGCCTCGGCCCGCGGGTCGTCGCCCTCCGCGCGGGCGTCGTCGGACAGCGGATTGGCCACCTGTCCTGCGGGGGCCCGGGCCCCTCGGTCCCGGGTGGTCCGCAACTCGATGGTGCGGGACTCGCCGGGGCGCAGTTCGAGCTGCCAGCGCAGCAGCCCGGCCGAGGCCAGCGCGTCGTCCGGAGGCGGCTCGGCCGCGGTGACGGCCTGGGCCTCGCCGTTGGTCCAGCGCAGCCCGGCGGCGTGCACGGCTGCGGGCAGCTCGGGCCCGACCCGGCCGGCGGCCACGTCGGCCAGCTCCGCCAGATCGGTGCCGAGCGAGACCTCGACCGGGATCCGCAGGGGCCGGCCGGTGAAGCTGCGCAGGGTGATCCGCTCGGTGCCGTCGGCGTGCCGGATCCGCTCGACTCCGACGTCGGGATCGGGCCCGGGCTCCGCTCCGGTGCGGACGGTCGCGGTGAAGGAGGCCCGGTCGGCGCCGAGGCTGCGGCCCTGGACCGCGACCGGGTCCCGGTCGGCGACGCGCAGCACGCAACGGGACAGCAGCCTTAGCCCGGCGCGGTAGATCCCGTCGACCCCCCGCCCGGTGAGCTGGCCGTGCTCGGGCGAGATGACCAGGCACGGCGCGGAGACGCAGATGACCGCACCGTGCACGGGCGGCAGGTCGGCCCTGCGGGAGGGGGCTACGCGGGCAGGGGGTACGGGGTGAGACATGGGTCGCCTTGTCTGCGCTCCGGGTGGGTCGGCTGGGCGGCGGCGCGGCCGGATCCCCACCTCCCCCCAGCGCAACGCCCCCGCCCCCGCCCGGGTCACGGGCCCCGGTGGGGGCTGCGCCCGGCGGAGCACCGGCCTTCGCGGGGGCGGCCGCCGCAGGACCGCTCGTGCCCCTTCCCGCAGCCACCCCCGGAGCACGGCCCCGCAGCCCTCACCCCGACCACGCACCCGGCCCACGCAGCCGCCTCCACCCCGACCACGGACCCGCTCCCGCACCCGCACCCGCCTGCGGTCCGCAACCCGGCCCGAGCCCCGGCCCGAATCCTGACCCATATTCCGGCCCATGTCCCGGCCCATGTCCCGGTCCGAACCCCGGCCCACATCCCGGCCCGAATCCCGGCCCGCGACCCGGCCGCGGCACCGGCCCCCGCCCCAGCCCCACCCGCGCTTCACTGCTCGCTCCCCGCCGTGCTCCCGGACTCCCGGCGGCTGCTCGTCCTGCCCGTCCCGCCCGGGCGGGCGGGCGGCCTGGTGACGGAGCCCGCCCGCCGGGTTCCTGCGGGCAGGCGACCCCGGCGCGGCTCCCGGCGCCGCCGCTCCTCCCGCAGGCACTCCCGCAGCCCCTCCGGGTCGATCCCCTCGTTGCAGGCATGGTGGAGCAGCTGCGCGAAGCGATACCCGTCGTCCGCCCGCAGGGCCAGCCCCAGGGCGATCCTGGCCGTCGGCTCGTCCCCGGTGGACCAGGAGACCCAGCCCGCCAGGGTGAGGGGAGCCGCCGCGTGCTCCCCGTAGGCCCCGACGCAGCGCCTGGCCAGGGCGCGCCAGAGCCGCAGGGCGGGGGCCGCCTCCTCGCCCTCCATCCACTCGGCGGCGATGTCGCGGATCTCGCGGTCCTGGAGTCCGAGGATCAACGAGGCGGCCTCGTCGTGGCCCAGCAGCCCGTCGTCCCAGGCATCGGCTCCGGGGCCGCCTTCGGACGGCGGCGCGAGGGTCATGCGCTGGATCAGCGCGCGGGCGAGCAGGACGGTCTCGGCCCCCACCTCCTCCCGGGTGGCCCCGTCGAGGATCTTCGGCACCAGCGCGACGGCCGCCCGGTCCAGGGCCCCCTCCATCTCGCCGGCCACCGTCCCGCGCAGCGGTGTCAGCCTGCGCTCGATCTCCCGGAGGGAGCCGCGCACCTGGAGTCCCGCGTACGTGGCCGCGGCCGCCATCACCGAGGTGCCCGGCGCGGCCAGCGCAGTGCCCTCGGCGGGGCAGCACCGCCCGTCCGGGCAGCAGTAGGACCAGTACCGCCCGGCGGAGAGGCACAGGGCCTCCAGTACGGGCACGTCCAGGGCCCCGCAGGCCAGCCGGATCCGCTGGGCGAGCGGGCGCAGCCTGGTCATCACCCGCTGCGCGCTGTCGCCGCGCTGCGGGTCCTGGCAGAGGAAGACGATGATGCCGTCGGGCCTGGATCCGCGTCGCACGCTGCCGCGGATCAGACAGTCGGCGACCTGCCGGGCGGTGTCCTCCCACTCCTCGGGGGCTGCGGGAATGCCCACACGGAGCCGGCCGCCGAAGCGGCCGGCCTCCCCGTGGACGGCGACCATGACGAGGGAGTCGCTCGGATGGAAGCCGAGCATGTAGGGCAGCGCGTCGGCCAGTTCGGCCGGACTGCGCAGGGTGATCCGGGATGCGTCGACGCCTCCGGACGAGCCGGTGGGCGAGGGGGACGAGGGGGACGAGGGGTCGGACGGGGTGCGTGCCGCTTCGTGGTTGTTGTTCGTCATGTCCCGAAGGTCCCGTGTCCGACCGGATCCGGAAACCCCTGTGGATAACTCCACGACAGCAGGGAGCCGGCGGCGCCGTGGGGCACCGCCGGCAGCCTGCTGTTCGCGACGACCTGCCGGCGCGACAACCTGTTAGCGCGGCTCGTAGACCCGCTTGTGCCCGAACAGCCCGGCCAGCCGGTACGGCCCGGTGGTTTCCCTCGGCGCGGGGTGGTCTCCGCCGTCGACCGGAAAGGCCTGCTCGTGGCGTTCCCGGTAGTCGGCGTAACCGATGTCCCGGCGCCGGGCGATCGCCTCGCGGTGCTGCTCGGACCGCAGGTGCGAGCGGTAGCCCGGTACGGGGATTCCGGCGAAGAACTCGGCGACGCTGCCGGACCCGTAGCTGAGCAGGCCGATGGGCCGGCCGGTCAGATCGTCGGCGTTGTCGAGCAGCGCGGCCAGCCCGAGGTACACGGATGCGGTGTAGCTGTTGCCGATGTCCTCGTTGTAGGCCGTCGTCTGGCCGACGGCGCGGATGACCTCGGCCTCGTCGACTTCCCGCCCGCAGCTCTCGAGCAGGGCCCGGTGAGCCTTGTAGGCCATCTTCGTGAACGGCTGGTGGTAGCAGAACGCCGCGAACTCCTGGAACGCACGGCCGCCTTGCTCGGTGTAGTCCTTCCACGCACCGTCCATCGCCTGCAGGTAGGCGGAGACGGATTCCTTCCCGTCGACCAGGGCGGTGCTGAGATAGTTCGGCCGCCAGAAGTCCATGATGTCGGCGGTGAACACCCCCGACGGTTCCTCGATGCGCACCAGAGCGGGGTCCGCACTGATCAGCATGGCCACCGCCGCGGCCCCCTGGGTGGCCTCGCCCGGCTTGTCCAGCTCGTACTTCGATACGTCACTGGCGATCACGAGGACCTGCTGCGAGGGATCGCGGTGGACGAGGCCGATGGCGAACTGCAGGGCCGCGGTCCCGCCGTAGCAGGCCTGCTTGAGCTCGACGACGCGGGTGGCGGAGGGCATCGACAGCAGCGAGTGCACGTGGATGCCGGCCGCCTTCGCCTGGTCGACGGACGACTCCGTGGCGAAGACGACCGTACGGATCCGGTCGGCGCCGTGCCGGGCGAGGATGGGGGCGGCAGCGGCGGCCCCCATCGTCACGATGTCCTCATCGGCGGCGGTCACGCTCATCGAACGCTGGCCGATGCCCACGTGGTACTTGCCCAGCTCGGTGCCGTTGTGGGCGGCGAGTGTCTCGTGGGTCAGGACGAGCTGGCCCGTGGCGAAGGAAAGGTCGTGGATTCCGACCGAGAGGTCCCTGGGCATCTCTACCGTCCGATCTTCGTGGTCGAGTTCGTGCGCTCCAGTGCGACGTGCGCCCGCATGAGTTCGCCCGGATTGGTCTGCGCCGCCATGAGGGAGAGCTCACCGCACAGCACCGTCGCCGCGATCATGACCGCGAGCCGCCGTGCGTTCTCGCCGGGCTCGCGCTCCTCGCGGCAGCCCAGGCGCGTCAGGTTCTCCTCGACGAAGTCGAGTCCCTTTCCGTTGCCGACCGTTCCGACGATCAGGTTCGGCAGGGTGCAGGAGAAGTACAGGTCGCCGTCCCGGTCCTCGGCCACGGTCACGCCCTGGGAGCCTTCGACGATGTTGGCCGCGTCCTGGCCCGTCGCCAGGTAGAACCCGAGCAGCATGTTCGCGTAATGGGCGTTGGCCGATCGGATTCCGCCGGCGAGCAGGGTGCCGATCAGGTTCTTGCGCACGTTCAGCTCGGCTATTGCGGCGGCCGAGGTGTGCAGCACGTCGCGGACGATCTCGCGCGGGACGAGCAGTTCGGTGACCACGTTCTTGCCACGGCCGAGGATGCCGTTGATCGCGGTCGCCTTCTTGTCGGTGCAGTAGTTCGCGGAGATCGAGCCGTACTCGATCCCCGGAATGGCACCGAGGATGTGCTTCAGGAGCGCGTCCGCGGCCAGCGTCGCCATGTTGTGCCCGGAGGCGTCGCCGGTGCTGAACTCGAACCGCAGGAAGAGCAGGTTGGCCACGATCTCGTGGCGGAACCCGATCAGTTCGACGAAGCGGCCGCAGGTGCGGACGACGGCGCGCAGCTCGTCGAACCGGGCGTCGACCTCGAGCGCCGCCAGGTACGCGGTCTGCGCGTCCTTGGCCGTGACGAGCACCGAGCGCGTCATCCGCTCGTCGATGAGGGTGGCGACGATGCCCTGCTCGACCAGCCTGGAGATCTTCGCCCCGCGGTTGACGGAGGGCCACAGGGGCGACTCGTACGTGGCGAGCGGGACCTCTGTCTCGACGTTCGCGACGTTCCCCGAGATCCTCAGGGGGCCTACCCATTTCATGGGAACGCCGGCGACCGCGTGCGTGTCGTTCATCGGATGTCTCCAACCGTTTCGTGAGCGGTGTCGTGGGAGCGGGAGCGGGTGGCCAGCCGGCGGGTGTCGATCCCCCGGTCGGCGCAGAACGCGCGCAGGTCGCCGTGGACGAGTACGTCGCACCGGCTCAGATCGGCCGGGGTGCGCGCGCCCAGCGCGGTCATCAGGGCTTCCACCTGGTCGAGCCAGCTGGTGATCTGCGTGATCAGGGCGGACGGGCCGCCGTCGAGAACGGTCCGCAGGAATCCTCCGGACACGCCTACGGCGGCGGCGCCGAGCGCCAGTCCGCGCACCACGTCGAGCGGGTTGCGGACCCCGCCGGATGCCAGCACCGGGATGGCGGCGTTCTGGGAGTCCAGCAGGCAGGCGGGGGCGGACTGGCCCCAGCCGTTGAGGTAGGCGTAGTCGGCGTGCTTGCGCCGGTCGTTCTCGATGCGCGCGAAGTCCGTGCCGCCGCGGCCGGCGACGTCGGCCACGCGCACGCCCATGTCGCTCAGCGCCGATATGGTTTCGCGGCTCAGCCCGAAGCCGACTTCCTTCACGATCACCGGTACGTCGGGTCCGACTCCGTCCGCGATCTTCTCGATCTGCGGTCCCCAGGAGGAGAAGGAGCGGTCTCCCTCCGGCATGACCGTTTCCTGGATGACGTTGAGGTGGATCTGCAGGGCGTCCGCCTGCAACAGGTCCACGGCCCGCCGGGCCTTCTCCACGGAGGCGTTGGCGTTGATGTTCGCCATGACGAACCCGTCCGGGTTCTCGCTGCGCAGCACGCTGAAGGTGTCGGCCACGGCCTCGTCGGCGAAGTACGCGCTCATGGAGCCGGTCGCGATGGGCACGCCGGTCTCCCGGGCGGCGATCGCCAGATCCCGGTTGATCGCGCCGGTCCTCGCGCTGCCGCCGGTCATCGCGTTGATGTACAGCGGCACCTTCCATTCCATGCCGCCGAACCGCGTGACCAGCGACGCGTCGGAGCGGTCGATGCCGGCCAGGGCGTGGTGGACGAAGGACACCTCGTCGAACTGGTTGTGTCCGCCCAGGTGGCGTTGTTGCTCGGCGGCGAACCGCACGTGGTCGTCCTTGCGCTCAGCGATCATGCTGCGCTCCCTTTCGTCGACTGGAGATGAATCGGCACGGGGAGCACCCCTGCGGCGGCCCATCCCTTCCGCAGCTGCGAGATCTGCTCTTCCTCCGTGGCGTCCAGCAGCGCGATGCCGCAGTCGCCGCCCCCGGCACCCGACGGTTTCCCCGCGCCGCCGACGGTCTCGGCGGCATCGCACAGCGCGGTCAATGTGGTGGTGAAGATTCCGAGCCGGACCTCTTCGTCCAGTTCGGCGAGCATCCGGCGGGCGCCCCGGACCTGCCGGAGCAACTCGGGGCCGTCGCCCCGCTCGAGTGCGTCGACCGAGGCGCGCACACACGTGTCGCTGCGTTCCACGAAGCTCCGTTGGGACGCGCTGCCCTGCCACGCGCGCCGTCCGAGGGTCCCGACCAGGGAAGCGGTGCTGGCCGGCCGGCCGGTCCAGCCCACTTCGACCGCCAGGCCGGCGGGCGACGGCAGCCGTCGCAGCCCGAACCCCGGCCACGGCGTACGGAGCGACTGCTCGATGCCCCGGCGCTGCACCAGGTCGAGTACGGCGGCCCGATCGGGCGCGTGGTACTCGATCCACCCGCCCCATACGCTCGCGGCGAGATCCCCGCCGGAGGAACGGGCGTCGAGCCGCGCCGTCGCGAGCATCGCGAGCCGGAACCGCTCCTCGTGCGACAGCTCCACGCCGTAGTACGCGGCCACCGCGGACACCGAGGCGACCGTCACCGCGCCGCTCGATCCCAGGCCGAGCTTGGTTCCCTCGTGGTGCAGGCCACTGCTGATCGAAAGGCGGACGGGTGGTGCGGACAGTCCCTGCTCGGCCAGCAGCGCGTCGACCACTTCGATCGCCGACACCACGTGGGTGAGACCGTCCCGCACCCGCTGTTCGTCGTCCGCGCCGAGTGCGGCGAGCCCGCCGTCACCCCGGCGCAGTCGCGCCCCTCCCGGGCAGAGGTCGGAATCGATCTCTACGTCGGCGACGCGGCCGCCGCCGCCGTGGGCTGCCGATACGGTGACGCCGACCTGCCGGTCGACGGCTGCGAGGATCGCCGGGTGGCCCGGCTGCACCACCGCGTACTCGCCGACGATGAACAGTTTGCCCGGCGCGTGCCGGGTCACGGTTCTCGTACCGGTCACCGCTCGTCCGCCGTCCGCAGCCGTGCTCCCGGCCCGCGCCGGGCGGTGAGCACCGAGCATCCGGGGGCGGCCGCGAGCAGCGTTTCGGCGACCCGGGGCGCCGCCTCGGGGTGGCAGAGCACCTTGACGTTCGGCCCGGCGTCCATGGTCGCGTAGGCCGCCACGCCGTCCTTGCGGAGCTGCAGGACGCCGTCGAGTACGGCCACCGTGGCGGGTGACAGGTAGCGCACCGCCGGCCGCGCGGCCAGCATGGTCGCGTGCATGCCGAGGGCGTTGCGCTCCGCGATCTCCCCCACCGCTTCGAGGTCGCCGCGGAGCAGCGCCGCGCGCATGTCGGTCAGGTCGCCCTTGCTCGACGTCGCCCAGGCTTGGTAGAGCGGCGAGGTCTCGACGGTCCGGCGCATCGCCGCCCGGCTGGACACGGCCTTGGGGCCGGCGTTGACCAGGGCGACCACCAGGGCGGGGTCGAAGTCGGGGAGGGGCACCGGCTCGGCGTAGGAGCTGAGGTCCGCGGCCTCGCCGACGCCCTGGCCCGCGTGGCACAGGGCGAAGCCGCCGAATATCGACCGGGAGGCCGACGCGGAGCCGCGCCGGGCGAGGCGGGAGAGCGCGGTCGGGTCGAGGTCCAGCCCGTACGCGGCGGTGGCGGCCACGGCCAGGGCGGCGAACCCGCTCGCCGATGAGGCCAGTCCCGCCCCGGTGGGGACGGCGTTGCGGGTGTCGACGGCGGCCCGTTCGGTGCGCCCGGCCCATTCCCGTACCAGGTCCAGGAAGAGGACGACGCGCCGGCGCGGCTCACCCTCCGCGGGCCTTCCGTCGAGGATGACGCTGTCGGCCTGCGCCTCGGGGTCGAGCCGGACGGTGGTGTTCGTCGGGAAGACGTCCAGGGTCATCGACAGGCTGTCGACGTACGGGATGACGAGTCGCTCGTCGCGCTTGCCCCAGTACTTGATCAGCGCGATGTTGGGATGGGCGACGGCGGTCGACCCGTGGCCGAGTAGGCCCTCCTGCGGCCCCGTCGGTCCTGTCAGCTCCGCGAATTCCGCCTGTTCCGCATGCTCCGCCAGTCCCAAGTTGTGGTCAATCGTCATGGTTTGCAAACCTTCCCATCGGGACTATCCAGGTACGGACGGCGCCGGCTTCGTGGAGGCTCCGCACGGTCGCCTCTGCCTGGCGCGGCTCTGCGGCCAGCGCGATCACGCAGCCGCCCAGCCCGCCGCCGCTGATCTTGGCGCCCAGGCTGCCGGCCGCGAGAGCGGCGTCGACCAGCCCGTCGATCCGGTCCGTACTGAGCCCCAACTCGTGCAGCAGCCTGTGGTTTTCTGTCATGCGCGCGCCGAAGTCGCTCGTTCGGCCGTGCGCGAGGTCTCGTGCGGCGGCGCGGGTCAGGCGCGAGGCGCCGCGGATGAAGTCGGCCTGCGTTTCTGCGCTGCGCTCGAACTTCCGCCACAGCAGCTCGACCGCTTCCTTGGTACTGCCACTGACCCCGCTGTCCGCGAGGACGAACAGCCCGTCGAACGCGTAGGGCAGACCCTCATCGGCGTCGCCGTCAGTCCGCTCGGGGGGATGGGCGGCGGAATGCCCAGGGGCGTACCCCGGCATGGCGACGGGCAGTTCCCGGGCAGCGCCGGAGCGGAAGAGGAGGGGAGACGTCGCGCCGGTGGCGAGCGCGTCGATGCCGCTCGACCTGCCGTGCGCCACCTTCTCCGAAGCCTGCACGAGATCGAACACCTCGCGGGCGTCCAGCCGGCGGTCGAAGAGGTCCGCCAGGGCCAGCACGGCCGCCCGGGCGCAGGCGGCGCTGGAGCCCAACCCACGGCCCTGCGGGATCGCGCAGTCGATGACCACGTCGACACACACGTGACCGTCGACACCCGCGATCGCCTTGAAGTCCGGGAGCAGGCACCGCAGGCCGTCCGCGGCAAGCGGCGTGACCACCCCGGACCCCGGACCCGCCATGGCGAAGGAGATCCCGTCCGCGCCTTCGTCGGAACACCGCAAACGCCTGGCGGTCGCGGTCACCGACAATTGCGGAACCGGAATGGCAAGCGCCGGAGCGCCGTAAACGACGGCGTGCTCGCCGAGCAGAATGGCCTTTGCGTGAGCTCGCCCCCATCCGATCCGGCCGTCCTCGAGGTCCATATCACCTGCGGAGACGGCACGGTCGGCGAAAGTCTGCGCATTCGTCAGTGTCATCATCGAGCTCGCTGCGTAGCTTTGATCGCCATCGCGGCGAGCTGATCTTTTGCGGGGGCGGTGGCGCTGCTGGATTCCAGTACGCCCATGGCCCGGTCGGTCCGGTGCGCGATCTGGCGCTCGATCTGATCCACGGCGCCGACATGGACGAAGATGTCCCGCAGGGCGTCGATCTCGTTCTCGGAGAGATCGGTTCCTATCTTCTCCCTGAGGAACCTCGCCGCCTCCGGATCGCATTCATCCGCTTGCTTGAGCGCCGTCGCGAGCAGCACCGTTCGCTTTCCCTCTCGAAGGTCGTCGCCCGAGGGCTTTCCCGTCACGGTCGGGTCGCCGAACACGCCCAGGAGGTCGTCCCGGAGCTGGAACGCGATCCCGATGTCCGCCCCGAACTCCCCGTAGGCAGCGACGAGGTCCGCCCCCGCGCCGGCGATCGCGGCACCGAATTGCAGCGGTCGCTCCACCGTGTAGGAGGCCGTCTTGTACTGGTTGACGCGCAGGGCCGCGTCGACGCTCTCGTCGTCGCTCGCCTGGTTGATCACGTCGAGCAGCTGGCCGTACAGGACCTCCGAGCGCACCGCGGACCACACCGGCCCGACCCGGGCCTGCGCTTTTGCCGACAGCCCCGATGCGCGGACCATGACGTCGGACCACGTCTGGGCCAAGTCCCCGACCAGGATGGCGGTTCCGGTACCGAAGGCCTCGGGGTCGCCGGAGAAGCGCCGGGTCCGATGCCGTGCGGCCAGGGCCACGTGTGCGGCGGGACGACCGCGGCGGGTGTCGGACGCATCGATGATGTCGTCGTGTATCAGGGCCGACGCGTGCAGCAGTTCGAGCCCCGCGCAGGCGGTCAGCACCGCTGTGGCGCCCGGATCGTCCTGGTCTCCGCCGGCACCGATCCAGCCCAGCCAGGCGAAGACCGGCCGGACACGCTTTCCGCCGTGCAGAACGTAGTTCTCCAGCTCGGCGACCACGGCCGCGAAGTCCTGGCCGAGCGCGTCGGCTTCGGCTCGGCGCTGGCCGAAGAAGTCACTGATCACGGCGTCGATGGCAGTCGTATCGACGGCTGTCCCGAGATAACTGACGGTCATGCTCTCATCTCCCGGTCGAGGTGACGGTCGCTCTCATAATCAATCTCGTACTTGCACTCACATGTGCACGAATTCATCGAGATCACGTCACTCGAATCCGGGCCGTCAGCACTTTCCGAATACACATGGGCCTCGCCGAGATCTGCAGAAGCCCATCCATGGCCCTAAGCCACCCCATACGTGATCAGCATGCTTCGATGTTATCCACGAGGCGTCAACTTGCCCACTACTCAACCGAGTAGTGCCACTAGTAGGAGTGGGGTTCGCACGGTCAGGATCCCACCCAACCGAGTGAGACATTCTGCGTCGGGAAAATACGGGAGCATGTCGTGTCACGATGAGCCGACTGCTCGACTGATGGTCCGGACAACACAGGTGCGGTCATGAATCCATTGACGGGCCGTGAACACGCGCTCTCCACGCCGGGCAGTCATTCGAACCGCCCCCTCACCACGGGAGTCACCATCCGATCCATCCGATCCATCGGAATACTCGGTACCGGCGCGTACCTCCCACCGACCGAAGTCTCCAACGACGAGATCGCCGAACGGGCCGGGGTCACGGACGAATGGATCGTCCGCAAGACCGGCATTCGGAGCCGGCGCCGGGCGGATCCCGGTCAGGCCACTTCCGACCTCGCCGCGGCGGCTGCCGTCCGGGCTCTCGAACAAGCGGGTGTCGGCCCCGAGGAGCTCGCGTACATCGTCGTTGCCACGTCCACGCCCGATCACCCGCAGCCGTCCACGGCGAGCATCGTCCAGCACCGGCTCGGGGCGGTGAACGCGGCGGCCTTCGACCTGAACGCGGTGTGCAGCGGTTTCGTGTACGCGCTGACGGTCGCCGAGCGGATGCTCTGTACCGAGCCGGGCGAACGCTACGGACTGGTCATCGGCGCGGACATCTACTCCCGGATCCTCGACTACTCCGACCGCCGGACCGCCATTCTGTTCGGTGACGGCGCCGGGGCCGTCGTCCTCGGCCCGGCCCCGAACGACCGCGGCATATTCGCCACTTCGCTGCTCACCCGGGGCGACCAGCACGAGCTGATCAGCGTGCCGGCCGGCGGCAGCCGGACCCCGACCAGCGTCCGGACGCTGGACGAGGGCCTGCAGTACTTCCGGATGGACGGCCGACGGGTCCGCGAGTTCGTGCAGGACAACCTGCCCGGGGCCGTCGGAGACCTGCTGGCCGGCGTGGGGCTGGACCCGCGCGAGGTACGCCACGTCGTCGCCCACCAGGCGAACGCGGTGATGCTCCGGGAGGTCTGGCCCTCGCTCGGACTGCCCGAGGCCAGCTTCCACCTGGCCCTGGAGTCCTACGGCAACACCGGCGCGGCCTCCGTACCCATCACCCTCGACCTCGCCCACCGCGACGGATCCCTCGCCGACGGAGACGTGGTCCTGCTCACCGGCTTCGGCGGCGGCATGTCGGTGGGCTCGGCCCTGACCCGCTGGCTGCCCACCCGACACGCGGGGCCGGCCCGGAATCCTGCCTACGCCGCGGCCCCCGTGCAGTCGAGGTGAGAGCCCGAGTTCTACTCGGCTTCGATCGAATAGATGGCGGCCCTACTCGAATAGCTCGCGGCTCCGCGCGCCAGTTCGACGCGGGTGTTGATGTTCAGCTTCCGGTAGATCTTCCTGAGGTGGTAATTCACCGTGTGCGCCGACAGGTGGACCCGTTTCGCGATCTGCTGGTTCGTCATCCCCGCGCTCACCAGATACGCGATGCGCCGCTCCGTGTCGGAAAGACCGGACCAGCACGCGGAATTGAGCGGTGACGTCACTTCTTCGGTCTTCACCTGCGAAGGATCGGCCTTCGCACCGTAGATCTTGGCGAGTTCCTCCGTGGCGAGTGCGACCGAGAGCGGGTCCGGCGACTGCGCGATGATGCGCGACAGTACGGCCGGATCGCCACTCACCAAGGCGTTCGCATGCAGGGCACTGAGGCCGAGCACGGAAATGCCGGGGTTGTCGCCCGCGAGGCCGTCCACCGTTTCGAGAACGCTGTTCTTGAGGTCGGTGTCACCGACGTCCAGCGCAAGGCGGACCAGGAACGCGGCGGCAGCCGGATCCTCGATGTACAGGCTCCGCTGCGTCGGCAGGTGGCTGTATTTGTCGGCGAACAGCTCGACGGCCGCCCTCGGACCCTCCCTCTTTACCGCGATGCGCACGTCCGTCCAGGCGTACTGCGGAGAGTAGAGGACCGCCTGATCCGTCTCGAACTCGCCCTGCACCCGATTCAAGTACTCGGTCGCCGCCGGTAGATCCCCCTTGTAGAGGAGGATGGTGCTGAGCACCGAGTACGCAAGGGGCCGGAGCATGGGAACCGCGTCCCGGTCGACCGCGGTGGTCGCCAGCTCCGCTTGGCGGCGGGCATCTCCGACGCGTCCCGCCTGGAGGAACAGCCGGGCCCGCATCGCCGCGGGCGCGGCGTCCCAGACGCGGGTGCCCAGTTCGTGCAGGCCGGCTTCCGCCTCGTTGATCAGCGACTCGGCCTTGTCGAATTCGCGCAGGTTCGCGAGCTTCCCGGCCAGCGCCAGCCGGAAGTGAAGGCGCCACACGGGATCCACGCCGTCGCTGTACCGCACCGCGGCCCGGCCCAGGCTGAGCCCCTCACCCAACTCCCCCGCACGCCAGCGGGCGTTGGAGAGCGCCGTCAGCGCCATCAGCCCGGCAACGTCACCCGGCCCGGCTCCCTGTTCCCTCAAGATCCTGGCGGAGCGCTTCTCCGCCTCTTCCATGCCGAGCAGGGAGTACCCCAGGATCACGGAGGCTTCCGCATCGAGCCGGGCGGAAGCCGAACTCGTGGAGCCGGAGAGAACGCGCTCCGCCGTGCGGATTCCGGCTGTCGCCTTGCCGTCCATGATCAGGCCGTGGGACTTCGAGTAGACCTCGCCCGAGTGGACCTCGCCCGAATCGCCCGCGGCCTCTCGGGGCGGGTCGGCCGGACGGTCGGCCATCCACAGCGGGTGCCCGGCCACCCAGAACTGCCGGTCAAGCGACTGCGCGTGCCTCCTGGAGTGGCCCATCGCCTCGCGCTGCAACGCACCCCGAGCGGGAGCGGGAATCGACTCGATGACCCCCGTCAGGAGGAAATCGCTCTGGAATACGAGTTGATGTTCCGCCGCGACGACGAAACCCGAGGAAATCGCTTCATCCAAGGACGAAAGCAGGCTGGCCGCGGATTTGTCCAGCATTCTGGAAACGTCCTCCAGCATGAAGGACCTGCCCAAGACCGCCCCGACCTTGAGGAATCGCTGACAGTCCGTGCTGAGATCACCGAGCAGTCGCTTCACGAACGCCACCACACGGCCCGGGACCCTGCGTTCCGTCAGCCCGACCGTTCCGCCGTGCTCCTTTACGAGCCCTTCCTCCACGAGTCCGGTCGCGCATTCGGCAAGCAATCGAGAGTTTCCGCCGGCATCGGCCGTGAAGTCGAGCAATCCTTGATCCGGCTCACCCCCGAGGATGTCCCGCAGGATCTGTTCGCCCACGATGTCTTCAGGCTGGGCCGGTATGACACCGTTGACCATGGCCTTCAGACTGCGACTCTCCATGAGCAATTTCATTGCCATGACCCCGGCTTACCCCCGTATATAGTCCGGCGCCCAAGAACGGCCCGTCGGCATTGTCGGCACAGAAGGCTCGACCCTCCTGCGAGGATCCTACGAAGCCCGGTCCGTTCTTGACTTGGCAAACGGTTGCCACGGACTCCCGTATTAACGGGCTCTACACCTGCCCGGCGGCCGGGGGTGGCCGCCGGGCAGGTCCGGCCCTACGAGGCTGCGGGCGCCGGGGTCTCTCAGCCCGCCAGGGCAAGGGTCAGGGGGAGCACCATGTCGGCCCCGCTCTGGCGCAGGAGGCGTGCGCCCACGGCCAGGGTCCAGCCGGAATCGGCGTAGTCGTCGACGAGCAGGACCGGCCCGGGGGTGGCGGCCAGGGCGGCGGCGAGTTCGTCGGGGACGGCGAACGAGGCGGCCAGGGCGCGCAGCCGCTGGGCGGAGTTGCTGCGGTGCGCGCCGTACTCGCCGGCCTGCGGGGTGTAGGCGAGGCTGCCCAGCAGCGGGAGCCGGCCGACACGGGCCAGCCCCTCGGCGAGCGAGCCCACCAGCTGCGGGCGGGAGCGGGAGGGCACGGCCACGATCCCCACGGGCCGGGCCATCGCACCACCGGCCCAGCCGCCCGGCGAACGGGCCCAGTCGGCCACCACCGTCACCACGGCCGCCAGCACGTCGCCCGGAACCGGGCCGTCCGCGGCCTGCTCCGACAGGAGCGGGCGCAGCCGGTTGCCCCAGCCGATGTCCGACAGCCGGCCCAGCGCGCGTCCCGTGGCCGCCTGCTGGCCCACGGGGATGCGGCCCTTCAGGTCGACGCCGACCGCGGGCATGCCCGAGGGCCACATGCGTCGGGGCTCGACCTCGACCCCCGGGCGGTCCAGCTCACCGGTCGCCTCGTCGAGGGCACCGTGGGACACGGCGGGGTCGAGCCAGGGTCCGGCGCAGGAGTCGCAGCGGCCGCAGGGGGTCGCCTTCTCGTCGTCGAGCTGCCGCTGCAGGAACTCCATCCGGCACCCCGTGGTCGCCACGTAGTCCCGCATGGCCTGCTGCTCGGCCTGCCGCTGCCGGGCCACCCACTCGTACCGCTGCGCGTCGTAGGCCCACGGCTGCCCGGTGGAGGTCCAGCCGCCCTTCACGCGCTTGACCGCACCGTCCACGTCCAGGACCTTGAGCATCGTCTCCAGCCGCGACCGCCGAAGATCCACCAGCGGCTCCAGCGCCGGCAGCGACAGCGGACGGCCCGCCTGCTCCAGCACGTCCAGGGTCCGCCGGACCTGCTCCTCGGGCGGGAAGCCGACCGAAGCGAAGTACGCCCAGATCGCCTCGTCCTCCCGCCCCGGCAGCAGCAGCACGTCGGCGTGGTCCACGCCGCGCCCCGCGCGGCCCACCTGCTGGTAGTAGGCGATCGGGGACGAGGGTGAGCCCAGGTGCACCACGAACCCCAGGTCCGGCTTGTCGAAGCCCATGCCCAGCGCGGAGGTCGCCACCAGCGCCTTCACCCGGTTCGCGAGCAGGTCCTCCTCGGCCTGCAGCCGATCGGCGTTCTCCGTCTTCCCCGTGTAGGAGGCCACCGGATACCCGCGCTGCCGCAGGAACGCCGCGACCTCCTCGGCGGCCGCCACCGTCAGCGTGTAGATGATCCCCGAGCCCGGCAGGTCCCCCAGCCGCTCCCCCAGCCACGCCAGCCGGTGCGCCGCGTTCGGCAGCTCCAGTACGCCCAGCCGCAGGCTCTCCCGGTCGAGCGGGCCGCGCAGGACCAGAGCGCCCCCGCCTCCCGTGCCCAGCTGCTCGGCCACGTCCGCAGTGACCCGTGCGTTGGCCGTCGCGGTGGTCGCGAGCACGGGCACGCCGGGGGCGAGCTCGGCGAGCATGGTGCGCAGCCGGCGGTAGTCGGGGCGGAAGTCGTGCCCCCAGTCGGAGATGCAGTGGGCCTCGTCGACCACCAGCAGGCCGGTCGTGGCCGCGAGCTTGGGCAGCACCTGCTCCCGGAAGTCCACCGAGTTGAGGCGCTCCGGGCTCACGAGGAGCACGTCGGTCTCGCCCCGCTCGACCTCCCCGTAGATCGTCTCCCACTCCTCCGGGTTGGCCGAGTTGATCGTCCGCGCCTGGATCCCGGCCCGCGCCGCGGCATCGACCTGGTTGCGCATCAGCGCCAGGAGCGGCGAGATGATCACCGTCGGGCCCGCGCCGCGGCGGCGCAGCAGAGCCGTCGCCACGAAGTACACGGCCGACTTGCCCCACCCCGTGCGCTGCACCACCAGCGCCCGCCGGCGCTCCTCCACCAGGGCCGACACCGCCTGCCACTGGTCCTCCCGCAGCCGCGCCGAGCCCCCCGGGGCACCGACCAGCTCAGCGAGGATGGCATCGGCTTCAGCGCGGAGCTCCAGGTTGTCCATGCCCCCATGCAACCCGATGCCTAGGACAATCGGCCAATTCACCCAGCGTGACGTGCGGCCCACCACCCGTCCGCCTCGCCGCGCGACCCCTGCGCCGGACCGGCCGCCGAGGAGGTGTTTCCCCTGGTGCGTGCGCTCCGGCCCTGACCGAATGAGTCATCTTCGGCGTGGCGGGGCAAGGATATGAACGGCATACCGGCGAATTCCGGTCCGCGGCTCCAATTGCTCGTTGCCGCATGCTCACGGGCCACGCGAGAATTGTCTTGCTCCCGCTCGGCTCGACGGCGCTCTCCTGGGCCGCGCCGCGGCGCGCCCGCACTCCAGCTGTGCCCGTACGCGGGCGTGTACCCGAAGGGAGGACCGTGACCTTCGGATTCACCCCGCCCTCGACCACGTCCCTGACCATGGCCGCCGGCGGCGCCGGCCGGCACGGCAGACTGTTGGAACCCTCCGAGTGGACGGCGTCGGGTATCCCCCTGCTGCGCAATCCGCGCGAGGTCGTCAGCGGACTGCATTCACGACACAGTCCCGGCCCGTCCACGGCGGTGATCGCCGTGCTCGGGCCCGAGGAGCGGCTCGTGGCCAGCGCCTCCTTCGTGCAGCGCTCCACCGCGGTCGACGGCTGGGAGTACCGCAACGCCCTGCTCTCCCGGCTGCGCCGGGTCATTCCGCACGACCTGCGGCGACGGACCCCGGTACGGACCGCCGTGCTGCTGTTCTGCCGCGACGGCGACGAGCGCTGGACCGAGGAGGACGGGGCCTGGATGTGGGGGCTGCGGGACGCCTGCACCCTGCACGGGCTGCGCTGCGGGGCGTACATCACGCTGACCCGGGGCGGCTGGCAGGTGCTGGGCGAAGGCCGCGGCGGCCGGAGCCCCAGCTCGGAGTCCCGGCCGGAGCGCCTCGGCGATGTGCCGTCCGAGTTCGCGCCGCTCTCCCTGCGCAGCGGCGGCGGAGCCACGGAGGCCCTGCGCCGCACCGCCGCACGCTGAGTCCGTACCGCCGCACGCACGGCCCGGCCCGGCCCGTCGGACGCACGGAGCGCGCAGGGCCGCGTACCCGGGAACGACCAACGGCCGTACACCCGGAACGGGCGTACGGCTGGTCAGGCCTCGGACTTCGGCAGGGCCGGCCATCGGCCCGCCCCGCCCCTCGACGGTGCGGGAGTACGGGGCGTCAGACGCCCGCGCCCAGCACGGAGTTGATCTGCTGCGGCTCGCCGCACACGATGAGGAGCGCACCGGCTCGCGCGAGCGCGTCCGGCAGGGCTCCGGCGGCCGCCTCGACGGATCCGCCGTTGGCCGCGAAGACCACGACGGGACGGCCGGCCGCGCGCTGCACCTGCGCCGCGTCCGCGTAGAAGACGTCGTCCCCGGCATCGTGCAGGGCCCAGTACGCGGCCTCGCCGAAGGACAGCTCGTGCGCGGCCCACGGGTGCGGGTCGCCGGTGGTGAGCACCAGGATGTCACCGGGCGCCCGCCCGGTGTCGAGCAACAGGTCCACGGCCTCTTCGGCCGCGTCCAGCGCACCCTCGGCGGATGCCGGGATCAGTTGGACCTGCGGGACGGCCGCCGAGACCGAAGGTGCGGTGGCGGCTACGGGAACGGGGGTGGCCTGCGGTTTCCGCGGGGCGGGCGGCGCGGGCCGGGGTGCGGGACGCGGGCCGGGTACGGGGCGGGGGGTCTGCGCGCTGCGGCTCGCGGCCGGCGTGACGCGGGGACCCTGGGCACTCTCGTGAATCTGAGGCTCCTCGGGGGCGGGGGTGAGAGGCATGAGCTGATATTCATCAAACACCGGTGCGAAACGTACCGGTTGGTGGCACGTGTGTGCGATCAGAAATCGAAGCCGAGTTGGCCTCCGTTTTCCAGTTCCATCGATTCCTCGCTGCGGCGCACCTTCTTGAGGTGGCTCCAGCGGGGCAGCGCGTCGAGGTAGGACCAGGAGAGCCGGTGGTACGCCGTCGGACCCTGCTCCTCCAGTGCCGCCCGGTGCACGGGCGAGGGATATCCGGCGTTGGCGGCGAAAGCGAAGTCCTGGATTCCGCCGCCCTGTTCGCCGATCTCGGCCATCATCCGGTCGCGCCGGACCTTGGCGATCACCGAGGCCGCGGCGACGGCGACGCAGGACTGGTCGCCCTTGATCACCGTCCGGACCTGCCAGGGTGCACCGAGGTAGTCGTGCTTGCCGTCGAGTATCACCGCGTCGGGCCGCACGGGCAGCGCCTCCAGGGCGCGCACCGCGGCGAGGCGCAGGGCGGCGGTCATCCCGAGCTCGTCGATCTCCTCGGGGGACGAGTGGCCCAGGGCGTAGGCCGTGACCCAGTCCTCCAGGACGCCGACGAGCGCGTCACGGCGCTTGACGGTGAGCAGTTTGGAGTCGGTGAGTCCCGCGGGCGGCCGGCGCAGGCCGGTGATCGCCGCGCAGACGGTGACGGGACCGGCCCAGGCCCCTCGTCCGACTTCGTCGACCCCGGCGATGACCTTGGCGCCGGTGGTCGCTCGGAGGGAGCGTTCGACGGTGTGAGTGGGTGCTTCGTACGGCATGGCGCCAGCAAGGTTACGCCGCCCCGGGCCGCCTGCACACCCCGCCCCCTCCCCGCCGCGCCGCCGCCCCCTCCCGGCCGCGCCCCGGTCACCTCGGCGCCGCGCCACCCGCCCCGCCCCGTCTCACACCCTGAGCAGCGGGACCATCACCCCGTCGATCATCTCGGCGATTTCCGTGTCCACCCATTCGCTCCCGCACACCTTCGCGCGGTACATCATCAGCGCGGGGATGACCTCGACGAGCAGCGGACCGGTCGCGTCCGACCGGACGTCCCCCCGCTCGATTCCACGTCGCACCAGCTCGCCGATCAACCCGTGTGCCGGTTCGTACAGGCCGGCCCGGACCAGGTCGCGGAAGCGCTCCGCATGGGTGTGATCGCACTCGTGAAGCACCGTCCTCAGCGCCTGCCCGGCCCGCGACCGCATGACGTCCCGCATCCGCACGCACAGCGCGAACAGGTCCTCGCGCGCCGACCCCAGGTCCGGGATCCGGCCGAGCGGCGGCAGCCGCGTCCGCAGCGCCTCGGCCACCAGGTCCGCCTTCGAGGGCCAGCGGCGGTACAGCGCGGCCTTGCCCGTCTGCGCTCCCGAGGCGACGCCCTCCATCGTGAGGGCGTTCCAGCCCGTGGTGCTCAGCTGCTCCAACGCGGCGTCGAGAATCGCCCGTTCGAGTTCGGGTCCGCGCCTGCGCCCCGGGGTCGCCGCCGGCCGGCGTGAACCCACCACTCCCGTTACCTCCGACCGGCTCATGCGTCCGTCGCACGGATTTTCAGTCTTAGTGAACGCTTGCGTTCACTAAGACTGTCTCCCTACCGTGGAACCGCCGTGAACGATTGCGTTCACTATTGCACTTGGGGGGACCCACAGTGACAACTCCTCAGCTCTCCACACTCCGGATACCGGCCGCGGCCCGCCGAGGGGGGCGCCCGGGAGTGGCGCTCACCGTCATCGCCGCCTGCCAGCTCATGGTCGTCCTCGACGCGACGATCGTGAACATCGCACTCCCGCACATCCAGACCGACCTGGCCATCTCCACCACCGACCTGTCCTGGGTGATCAGCGCCTACACGCTCGCCTTCGGCGGTCTGCTGCTGCTCGGCGGCCGCGCCGGCGACATCTTGGGCCGCCGCCGCGTCTTCCTGACCGGCATCCTGCTCTTCACCCTGGCCTCCTTGCTCGGCGGATTCGCCGAGGAGTCCTGGCAGTTGCTCGCCGCCCGCGCCCTCCAGGGCGTCGGCGGCGCCATCGCCTCGCCGACCTCCCTCGCCCTGATCACCACGACCTTCGCCGAGGGGCCCGCCCGCAACCGCGCCTTCGGCGTGTTCGCCGCCGTCTCGGCGGGCGGCGGCGCCATCGGCCTGCTGGCCGGCGGCATGCTCACCGAGTGGCTCGACTGGCGCTGGGTCTTCTTCGTCAACGTGCCGATCGGGCTGCTGATCGCCTTCCTGACCCCGCTCTACATCAACGAGTCCGAGCGCCACCCCGGCCGCTTCGACATCGCCGGAGCGCTCACCTCCACCGGTGGCATGACCGCGCTCGTCTACGGGTTCATCCGCGCTTCCCAGGACGGCTGGCGCGACGGCGTGACCATCGGCTCGTTCGGCGTGGCCGTCCTCCTGCTCGCGGCCTTCGTGCTCGTCGAGTCCCGGGCAGCCGATCCGATCACCCCGCTGCGCATGTTCGCCGCGCGCAACCGCACCGGCACCTACGTGATCATGCTCAGCCTGGCCGCCGCGATGTTCGGCATGTTCTTCTTCATCGTCCAGTTCGTGCAGAACGTGCTGGGCTTCTCCCCGATCAGGTCCGGCATCGGCTTCCTGCCCATCACGGCCGCCATCATCATCGCCGCCGGACTTTCGCAGCGCCTCCTGCCGCGTTTCGGCCCCAAGCCGTTCATGGTCACCGGGTCCGCCCTCACCGGCGCCGGCCTGACCTGGCTGTCCTTCATCGAGACCGACACTTCCTACCTCTCCGGGGTACTGGGCCCGATGCTGCTGTTCGGCTTCGGCATGGGCCTCAACTTCGTCACCCTCACCCTCACCGCCGTCTCCGGAGTGGCCCCGCAGGAAGCGGGCGCGGCCTCCGGACTGCTCAACGCGAGCCAGCAGGTCGGCGGCTCGCTCGGACTGTCCATCCTGGTCACCGTCTTCGGCACCGCCGGCCGCAACGAGGCCGCCCGACAGGTCCCGGACTTCCAAGCGCACGCCGGCCAGGGACAACTGGAGGCGTTCCTGCAGACGGGCCGGCTGCCCGACCCCTGGGGAGACCTCGTCCTCACCCGGGGCATCGCCACCGCCTTCATCGCCGCCGTGGTCATGGCGGGGATCGCGCTCCTCACCGCGCTGCTGGTGATCCGCGTGCGCGCGAGCGACCTGGAGGCCCTGAACGGAGCCTCCGCGAAGGCCGGTCCGGCCGCCTGAGCACGCAGCCCCGTACGGCACGCAGTCCCGTACGAGGGGCCCGGCGCGGGAAACTTCCGCGCCGGGCCCCTCGCCTGCCCGGGCCGTCGCTTCCGGCCTAGTACTCGATCCGGCTCCCGAAGGTCCCCAGGCCCTTGCACTGCTCGTACGAGGCGCTCACCTCGCGCTCGCTCAGGATCTCCCGGGCCCGGCGCTCCCCCAGGCTCGTCGCGTACCAGGGCCTCCGGCCCGCCGCCGCCAGCTCCCTGGCGATCCCGCGCAGGGCGCAGGAGCGCTGGGGCTCGGGCAACCGGTCCAGGGCGGGTACCGCGTCCGCCGACAGCGACTGGAAGTAGGCCAGGTCGATCTTGCCGTCCTGTTCGTACCGCGTGACGTTGCCCTCCGCGATCACCCTGTCCGGGGACATCAGCCCGAAGACCAGTACGGCGGCCACGGCGCTCCCCGCGACCGCGCGGGGCAGCCAGCGGGCGCCGAACAGCCCGCCGACCATGATCAGTACGATGACCAGCCCGAGCCACAGCTCCACACCGGCCACCGACAGGCGCAGCCTGGTCAGCCCGTACGCGTCCACGTACAGGTCCATGCGGCGCAGCGCCGAGGCGACGACCACGAGGGTGAGCGCGCAGAGCGTGCCGAGCACGACGCGCACCAACCGCCGGTCGCCGGCTCCGTCGCGCGGGGCCCAGCGCAGGGCGAGCGCGATGACGGCGAGGGTGAGCAGGGTGGCCCAGAGCAGCTGCCAGAAGCCCTGGCGCGCGTACGCGGCGTAGGTGAGGCCGGTGGCCTCCAGGACCTTGCGGTAGCCGCCGAAGAGGACGGTGAGCTGGACGGCGTTGAACGCGGCGAAGAGCAGGTTCAGCACGATGAGCGGAAGGGCCCACTCCACCCGCGAGCGCGCCTTCCCCGGGCGCACCTCGATCCGGTCCCAGCGGGAGGGGGCGGCGGCCGCGCGGGCGACGGCGATCGCGACGAGGAGGCCCACGGCGAAGAGCAGGAAGCGGACCGGGCCGCCCATGCCGCTGACGTCGGGGGTCAGCCCGCTCAGCAGGTCGGCGAACGCGGCGTCGGCGGAGGCGAACAGGGTGCCGAAGAGCGCCAGCAGGACCACGGCCACCACGACGGCCTTCGCCACCGGCAGCCAGCGCTCCCGGCGCCCTTCGCCGCGCGAGCGCAGGCCGCTCCAGACCCAACGCACCCCGAGGACGGTGGAGTCCAGGAGACCGACCGGGCCGAGCAGGATGCCGGGCCAACTGCGGCTGCCGTGCAGGGCCAGGGCGCCCGTCAGGAGGGCCGCGAACAGGGCCGTCACGGCCGGCCAGGCGGAGGCGCGCAGGGCGGGCACGGCGAGCAGCGCGAGACAGCCGAGCGCCCAGAGCGCGGTCCAGGGGCGCAGCGTGCGGCCGGCCCCACGGGCGGCCGCGCAGGCGGCGACGAGCGCCGGCAGGACCGCGAGGAGCAGACCCGGGCCCAGCCCCTCGCCGAGGAGCAGGGAGACGGCGATGCCGGAGGCGAGCACGGCGCCCAGCACGACGGCCGGTACCGGTCCGACGGCGGCCGGGCGCGCGGCCTCGGCCCAGGCGAGCGGGGCCATCGACCAGGCGCCGGAGGCGGCGCGCTCCTTGCGCACCTGGTGGGCCTGCCAGGCCTTGGGATCCCACCCGGGCGGCGCGGGTGGCGTGGGCGCGGGTGGCGCGGGCGCGGCTGGTGCGGGCGCGCCTGGTGCGGACCCTGCGTCGGCCCCCGTGCCCGCGGCGTCCGCCGTCTCGGCGTTGTCCGCGCCGGTGTTCCCTGCTGACATCGGGTTCCCCTCCCCTGTCGGCCTCCCCGGCCGACAGGCGGGGGTGGCGAAGCCGACAGGGTAGGCCGGTCAGATGCAGTTTTGAACAGGCTCAAAAGATGCCTGTGGCAGGACCGTGACAAACGGAGGGGTACGAACCGGCACGGACCGCCGCTACCGCGCCACCCTGCTACTCCGCCGACTCCGGCAGCCAGGCCGGCAGTGCCTCGGTCCGGGCCAGCCAGGCCTGCGGCAGCACCGCGTCCCCGCGTGCGCCCAGCACTCCGCCGACGATCGCGCAGGTGGTGTCCACGTCTCCGCCGACCTGGGCGGTGGTCCAGAAGGCCCGCTCGTAGTCGTCCAGGCCCCGCGCCGCCGACCACAGGGCGAACGGCACCGTGTCGTGCGCGCTGGTGCGCCGGCCGCAGCCCAGTACGGCGGCGACGGTGGTCGCGTCGCCGTAGTCGAGCATGTCGCGCGCCCGCCGCACCCCGGCGCCCACCGCGCTCCGCGGAACGAGCGCGATCACCCCGTCCAGCAGGTCGGCGGCCTTCGGCGGCCCGGCCGGATCGGCCGCCAGCGCGGCCGCGGCGGCCACGGCCATCGCGCCGCACACCGCTTCGCGGTGCTGGTGGGTGGTGTAGGCGGAGATCTCCGCCTGGTGGGTGGCCTGCTCCGGGTCGTCGGCGTACCAGGCGCCCAGCGGGGCGACCCGCATGGCCGCGCCGTTACCCCAGGAACCCTGCCCGTTGAACAGTTCCGCGGCGAGCGTGCGCCAGTCCGCGCCCTCGCGGATCAGGCGCAGCATCCGGTTCACGGCGGGACCGTAGCCGCGGTCGAAGTCGTGGTGGTGGGCGAAGGAGGCGGCCAGCGCGTCCTGGTCCACCCGGCCGTGCCCGGCGAGCACGGCCACCACCGAGCAGGCCATCTCGGTGTCGTCGGTCCACTGCCACGGATCGCTGCCGCCGGGCAGCTCGCGCCGCTTGAGCAGCGGGTAGTTCACGGGGACGAAGTACTGGGAACCCAGTGCGTCGCCCAGGGCCAGCCCCCGGAGGCTGGCCATGGCGCGTGCGTAGCGCCCTTCGGGAGAGGAGTCAGAGGTCATCGCGCGTCACTCTAGCCGTCCAGGTCGTAAGGCTCGGGTGTGGTCCACCGCTCAAACGGGCGGTCCATCCGGTACCGGCCGTCGGAGCCCAGCAGGAGCACCCGGTACTCACCGTTCCCCGGGTTGGAGAGGGCCTCGAACTCGGCAACGGACCAGTGGAACCAGCGCATGCAGAACAGCCTCATCGTCAGGCCGTGCGTCACGAGCAGCACGTTCTCGGGATGGTCCGGGGCCTCGAAGCTGCGGTAGAGGCTCTCCAGGAAGGCCCCGACCCGGTCGTACACGTCCGCGCCCGACTCCCCTTGCGCGAAGCGGTAGAAGAAGTGCCCGTACGCGTCCCGGTAGGCCTTCTGCAGCCGTACGTCCTCCCGCTCCTGCCAGTTCCCCCAGTCCTGCTCGCGCAGCCTCGGCTCCTCGCGCATCCGTACGCGCGTCGGGTCCAGGCGCAGCTCGCGGAAGGTCTGCAGGGTCCGGCGGTACGGGGAGACGTACGCGCTGACGTGCTCGTCCCCGAAGAGCTCGCGCAGGCGCACGCCGGCCTCCGCCGCCTGCTCGCGCCCGGTGCGGGTCAGCCGGAGGGCGTGGTCGGGCTCCCGCTCGTACAACGTGTCATCGGCATTGCCTTCCGATTCCCCGTGCCGGACAAGGACGATGCGCCGTGGTCGAACCATTCCACGACCCTATTCGGCCACCGCCGGGCACATCGACCGGGCTCGCCGGTCGGGCCGGCGGCGACCATACAGTCGGGTCGTCAGACAGGCCCGGTCACACCGTCCAGGACGGTTCGAGGTCGACGACGTCCCCGGTGAGGGCCTCCACGTCGGCCTGGATCTGGGCGCGCAGCGACAGCCTTTCGACGCGCTCCTGCCGGTACTTGCCGTGTTCGGCCGCCGCGTGCCACATCGACAGCACCAGGAACTCGCGGCCGGGAGCCTCGCCGAAGAGGCCCCGGACCATGCCGGGCGAGCCCGCCATGGCCGGGTTCCAGACCTTCTCCTGCATGAGCGCGAAATGGTCCACGCGACCTTCCCGCACCCGGGTGTGGGCGACCCGGACGACGTCAGCGTCGGTGAAGCGCGGTTCGAAGCCGGTCTTCACGTCGAAGCGGTGGTCGAAGAGCGTGACCCGCGCGTCGGTGTAGGTGCCGTTCTGCGAAGCGGCCAGCCGGTCGTAGGAGCGGGCCATGAAGGAGTCGTAGAAGGAACGGCTCTCCCAGAAGGTGAAGACGTGCGCCACCCCCTGCCGGCCCCGGCTCCAGCCGCCGCCCTGCCCCCGGAATCCGGGTTCGCCGGGCAGCCCCGCCCATTTGCGCTGCCCGCGCTCGAACCCGCGTCGGTCCGTCACCGTGCAGCGAATCCACTTGACCAGCACTGCGCCATCGTACGGGCCCGGCGGGGCCCGGGTCAGTCCTCGGCGCGGTACATCCGAAGGAGTTCCGCCTCGTCCCGCTCGGACAGCCGAAGCCCGAACTCCCGCCCGAGCAGGGCGAGCAGCTCCCCGGCCGGCACCTCCCGCCGCTCGGTCCGCCCGTCGGGGAGCAGGCGCGACAGCTCCCGCCCTACGAGGGCCAGGCGCTCGGAGTCGCCCTGCCGCTGGACGACCACCCGGCCGACGAAGGCGGAGCGGGGGTGCGAGGAGCTGTAGTGGTTCAGCACCACGTAGTCGACGGGGTGGTAGGGCTGCGGGGAGAAGGCGTACAGGTCCCTCCAGACGCCCTCGCGGGGCACGCACAGCACGCGGACCCCGTCCGCTTCCTCCCGGACGCGGAACACCCACTCCCCCTGGCGCACTTCGGCGCCGGGGCGCGCCAACGGCACGGGCTCCCGCGGCCCCTGCCAGCCGAACCCGGCGTCGCAGAGCCACGGTTCCCCCTCGACGGTGACGACGAGCACGGCGTGCGTCACCGCGGTCAGGGCGTCCCCCCGGGAGCGGTTGCGGGCGCCGCGCCCGGAGACCTCGAAGCCGATCCGCTCCAGGGCGGCGGCCAGCAGGGTGTTCTGCTCGTAGCAGTAGCCGCCGCGGCGGTCGTGCACGAGCTTGTCCTCGACCGTCTTGACGTCCAGCCCGACGGGGCGGCCGAACAGCACGTCCAGGCTCTCGAAGGTGATCGCACCGGTGTGCGCCCGGTGCACTGCCTTCAACGTCGCCAGGTCCGGCCGGAGTTCCCCGCCGCTCCAGCCGATCCTCGCCAGATAGGCGTCCAGGTCCAGCTCGTCACCGTTCCACATGGCTTCCCCGCTCCGTCCGTCCCGAGATCCCCGGGCGCCCCGGTGGTGGCGCCCCACCCAATGATCGGCAACGTGAGCGGACACGAAAAAGCGGGGACCGGCACATGCCGGTCCCCGCCCTGTTCGGCTACTCGGTGGCAGCCCTCAGCCGTATCAGCTGCAGCCGCTGGTGGAGCCGCAGCCCTCGCAGATGTAGCAGGAGCCGGCGCGCTGCATCTTCGTACCGCAGGAGAAGCACAGCGGGGCGTCGGCGGAGACGCCGAGCTGCATCTCGACCAGTTCGGCGCTGGAGTGCGCCGTCTTGGGGGCCGGGGCCGGGACGACCGCGACCGGCTTGGTGGCCGGGACGGTCTGGACCGCGGCGAGCGGGGCCGCCTGGGTCAGGGACTCCGTGTCGAGCTCCTCGTCGAGGGGCTCGTAGGAACCGGTGTCCAGGTGGCGCTGACGCTCCTCGGCGGAGTGGATGCCGAGGGCCGAGCGGGTCTCGAAGGGCAGGAAGTCGAGCGCCACGCGACGGAAGATGTAGTCGACGATCGACTGCGCCATCCGCACGTCCGGGTCGTCCGTCATGCCGGCCGGCTCGAAGCGCATGTTCGTGAACTTCGCGACGTACGTCTCCAGCGGGACGCCGTACTGCAGACCGACCGAAACGGCGATCGAGAAGGCGTCCATCATGCCCGCGAGGGTCGAACCCTGCTTGGACATCTTCAGGAAGACCTCGCCGAGACCGTCGTCCGGGTAGGAGTTCGCGGTCATGTAGCCCTCGGCGCCACCGACCGTGAAGGAGGTGGTGATCCCCGGGCGGCCCTTCGGGAGGCGCTTGCGGACCGGGCGGTACTCGATGATCTTCTCGACGGCCGTCCGGATGGTGTCCTCCGCCTTGGCGGTGACCTCCTCCTTCTCCTCTTCCTTCTTCTTCGCGGAGAGGGGCTGGCCGACCTTGCAGTTGTCGCGGTAGATCGCGAGCGCCTTGACGCCCAGCTTCCACGCCTCGAAGTAGATCTCCTCGATCTCCTCGACGGTCGCCGTCTCCGGCATGTTGACCGTCTTCGAGATCGCGCCGGAGATCCAGGGCTGGATCGCGGCCATCATGCGCACGTGGCCCATCGCGGAGATGGAACGCTCGCCCATCGCGCAGTCGAAGACCGAGTAGTGCTCCTGCTTCAGGCCCGGGGCGTCGACGACCACGCCGTGCTCGGCGATGTGGGCGACGATCGCCTCGATCTGCTCTTCCTGGTAGCCCATGCGGCGCAGGGCCTGCGGAACGGTGCCGTTGACGATCTGCATCGAGCCGCCGCCGACGAGCTTCTTGAACTTGACCAGGGCCAGGTCCGGCTCGACACCGGTGGTGTCACAGGACATCGCGAGACCGATGGTGCCGGTCGGCGCGAGGACGGAGGCCTGCGAGTTGCGGAAGCCGTTCTTCTCGCCGAGGCGGATCACGTCCTGCCAGGCCTCGGTGGCCGCGGCCCAGATGACGTTGTCCAGGTCCTCGGTGCGCGGCGCGACGGCGTTGGCGTCGGCGTGCTGCTTCATGACGCGCTTGTGCGACTCGGCGTTGCGGGCGTAGCCGTCGTACGGGCCGACGATCGCGGCCAGCTCGGCGGAGCGCTTGTACGCGGTACCGGTCATCAGCGAGGTGATCGACGCGGCGAGGGTGCGGCCGCCGTCGGAGTCGTACGCGTGGCCGGTGGCCATCAGCAGGGCGCCGAGGTTGGCGTAGCCGATGCCCAGCTGGCGGAAGGCGCGGGTGTTCTCGCCGATCTTCTGCGTCGGGAAGTCCGCGAAGCAGATGGAGATGTCCATCGCGGTGATGACCAGCTCGACGACCTTGGAGAAGCGCTCGGCGTCGAAGGACTGGTTGCCCTTGCCGTCGTCGTCGAGGAACTTCATCAGGTTCAGCGAGGCGAGGTTGCAGGACGTGTTGTCCAGGTGCATGTACTCGCTGCACGGGTTGGACGCGGTGATGCGGCCGGACTCGGGGCAGGTGTGCCAGTTGTTGATCACACCGTCGTACTGGATGCCCGGGTCGGCACAGGCCCACGCGGCCTCGGCGAGCTTGCGGAAGAGCGACTTGGCGTCGACCGTCTCGATGACCTCGCCGGTCATGCGGGCGCGCAGGCCGAACTCGGTGCCGTTCTCGACGGCCGTCATGAACTCGTCGTTCACGCGGACGGAGTTGTTGGCGTTCTGGTACTGGACGGACGTGATGTCGTCGCCGCCCAGGTCCATGTCGAAGCCCGCGTCGCGCAGGGCGCGGATCTTCTCCTCTTCCTTCACCTTGGTCGCGATGAAGTCCTCGACGTCCGGGTGGTCCACGTCCAGGACGACCATCTTGGCCGCCCGGCGGGTGGCGCCGCCCGACTTGATCGTTCCGGCGGACGCGTCGGCGCCGCGCATGAAGGAGACCGGGCCGGAGGCGTTGCCGCCGGAGGAGAGGAGCTCCTTGGAGGAGCGGATGCGGGAGAGGTTCAGGCCGGCGCCGGAGCCGCCCTTGAAGATCATGCCCTCTTCCTTGTACCAGTCGAGGATCGACTCCATGGAGTCGTCGACGGCCAGGATGAAGCAGGCGGAGACCTGCTGCGGCTGGGGCGTGCCGACGTTGAACCACACCGGCGAGTTGAAGCTGAAGATCTGGTGCAGGAGCGCGTAGGTCAGCTCGTGCTCGAAGATCTCCGCGTCGGCGGGCGACGTGAAGTAGTCGAAGTCCTCGCCGGCCTTCGTGTACGTCTTCACGATCCGGTCGATGAGCTGCTTCAGACCGGTCTCGCGCTGCGGGGTGCCGACCGCACCGCGGAAGTACTTGCTGGTGACGATGTTGACCGCGTTCACCGACCAGAAGTCGGGGAACTCGACGCCGTACTGCTCGAAGTTGACCGAGCCGTCGCGCCAGTTGGTCATGACGACGTCGCGGCGCGCCCAGGTCACCTCGTCGTACGGGTGCACGCCCGGGGTGGTGTGGATGCGCTCGATACGCAGGCCGCTCTTGGCAGTCTTGGTGCCCTTGGCGCGGGAACCTCGTGCCGAGCTGCTCGCCGTCTCTGTCATGCCGTTCCTCCCAATGCGGGCAAAACGCCCTAAAGTGCCAGCGCTATTCCGCGGCACGGTGCTGTGTGTCTTGTATCTACGTCTTCTTCGCCAGACCCACCGGCCGTTCCACGACGCACGCACGGCGCGGAACGGGCCGTCCGGTCAGTCGGCGGCGGAGGCGGGCACGGGGACCGGAGCGGTCCCACCGGGCTCGCACTCTTGGGGGTGAGGCCGCGGCACGCGGAGTTCCGCGATGGCGGTCTCGAAGTCTTCGAGTGTGTCGAACGCCTTGTAAACGGACGCGAACCGGAGGTACGCGACCAGATCGAGCTCCTGCAACGGGCCGAGTATGGCCAGACCCACGTCGTGGGTGGTCAGCTCGGCGCTCCCGGTGGCGCGCAGCGCCTCCTCGACCCGCTGGCCGAGTTTGGCGAGGGCGTCCTCGGTGACCGGCCGCCCCTGGCACGCCTTGCGCACGCCCGAGATGACCTTGGTACGACTGAAGGGTTCGGTCACCCCGCTGCGCTTGATCACCATCAGTGAGGCCGTCTCCACCGTCGTGAAGCGACGGGAGCAGTCGGGGCACTGGCGGCGCCGGCGGATCGACGTGCCGTCGTCGGTGGTGCGACTGTCGACGACACGGCTGTCGGGGTGCCTGCAGAAGGGGCAGTGCATGGTTCCCTCACCCTCCTCTTGGCACGACTGAATCACCTCGTGAGACCCCTGAACGGCAGAGTCGAAGCTCTGTCGGAGGCTCTCGAAGCAGCCACAAGCATATGCGATGTCGGGGACCCCGGCAGACCGAGGACCACAACTTCTGGGTGGCAGCGCTCATCCAACCACTAGATCTTGGGTTGTGCTGGATTTACACCGCTCCGCGTGTCGCGGCGTCCGATGGCCGGATAACAGGCCCCGCGGTGCCACACTGGGCGCAGACCCGGACGGTGGCGACCCGACCCGGAAGGGTACCGTAAGCAGTGGCTCCGCAGCCGAACCCCCGTTCGGTCCGGATGGCCCGTCGGCGGTCTATACACCTCACGAAGTGACCACGGTGGGTGATCTCCGATTTTTCACTCGAACGTGTGTTTGGCGCAACCTTTCGAAAGCAACTACCGTTGTCCAGCTAGGGAGAACATTTCGAGAGGGGCCGACGTGACCACCACCGCAGACAGTGCCACCATCACTGCCCAGAACCGCTCCCAGAGCCGACTCGAGCCGGTGCATGCCATGAATGACGCAAGTCTGAACCCGGAGGCGGAGCCCGTACGCCCCGCACGCTCGCTGCCAGGGCGACCTCCAGGCATCCGCGCCGACAGCTCCGGGCTCACGGACCGGCAGCGGAGGGTCATCGAGGTCATTCGCGACTCGGTGCAGCGGCGCGGTTACCCGCCGTCGATGCGGGAGATCGGCCAGGCGGTCGGCCTGTCCAGCACCTCGTCGGTCGCGCACCAGCTGATGGCCCTGGAGCGCAAGGGCTTCCTGCGCCGCGACCCCCACCGCCCCCGGGCGTACGAGGTGCGCGGTTCCGACCAGCCCAGCTCGCAGCCCACGGACACCACGGGCAAGCCCGCGGCCTCGTACGTGCCCCTGGTCGGCCGTATCGCGGCCGGTGGCCCGATCCTGGCCGAGGAGTCGGTGGAGGACGTGTTCCCCCTCCCCCGCCAGCTCGTGGGTGACGGAGAGCTGTTCTGCCTCAAGGTCGTCGGCGACTCGATGATCGAGGCCGCCATCTGTGACGGCGACTGGGTCACGGTCCGTCGCCAGCCCGTCGCGGAGAACGGCGACATCGTCGCCGCCATGCTGGACGGCGAGGCCACGGTCAAGCGCTTCAAGCGCGAGGACGGCCACGTCTGGCTGCTCCCGCACAACGCCGCCTACCAGCCGATCCCCGGCGACGAGGCCACCATCCTCGGCAAGGTCGTGGCGGTCCTGCGCCGGGTCTGACGCCCGGCGCCCTCATCCAGCTCCGGGACCTACTGCGCCGGTCCCGGAGCTGCTTTGTGTGTTCTGGGCCTTCGCCCTACTTGTCCTCGGCCTGCGCCGCGGCGTCGATCGCAGCGAGCGAGCGGCGGACCTGATTGCGGTCCGTGGTGTACCAGAAGTCCGGCAGCGTGGCCCGCAGGAAGCTCCCGTACCGGGCCGTGGCCAGCCGGGGGTCCAGGACCGCCACGACGCCCTTGTCTCCGGTGGCCCGTACGAGCCGGCCCGCACCCTGGGCCATGAGCAGTGCCGCGTGCGTCGCCGCGACGGACATGAAGCCGTTTCCGCCGCGCTCCTCGACCGCCTTCTGCCGGGCGCTCATGAGCGGGTCGTCGGGGCGCGGGAACGGGATCCTGTCCATGATCACCAACTGGCAGCTGGGCCCCGGAACGTCCACGCCCTGCCACAGCGACAGGGTCCCGAACAGGCAGGTCTTCGGGTCTGCGGCGAAGGCCTTGATCAGCTCGCCGAGGGTCTCCTCGCCCTGGAGCAGGATCGGATTGTCGAGCCGGCCGCGCAGCTCCTCGGCGGCGGCCTTCGCCCCGCGCATGGAGGAGAACAGGCCGAGGGTGCGGCCGCCCGCCGCCTCGATCAGCTCCGCGAGCTCGTCCATCATGTCGCCGCGGGTGCCCTCGCGCCCGGGGGTGGCCAGGTGCTTGGCGACGTAGAGGATGCCCTGCTTGGGGTAGTCGAAGGGCGAGCCGACGTCGAGGCCCTTCCACTGCGGCACGTCCTCGCCCTCGACGCCCTCCGGGGACAGGCCCATCGACGCCGCGACCCCGTTGAAGTCGCCGCCGAGCTTGAGGGTCGCGGAGGTCAGGACCACCGAGCGGTCCGCGAACAGCTTCTCCCGCAGCAAGCCGGACACCGACAGCGGAGCCACCCGGAGGGTGGCACCGAAGCGGTCGTGGCGTTCGTACCAGACCACGTCGTACTCGGAGCCGGCCGTGATCCGCTCGGCCACTCCGTGCACGCTCTCCACCGCGGCGAGCGCCTGCTTGCGGACGGCGTCCTCGTCGTGGACCGACTTGTCCCGCGTGTTGCCGATCGCCGAGATCACGCTGCGCGAGGCGTCCCGCAGGGCCATCAGCGCGTAGCCGAGGTCCTCGGGGATCTCCTCGAGCCGGCCGGGGAGAGCCAGCTCCATGACCCGCTCGAAGGTCTCCGACGCGGTCTGCAGGGAATCGGCGGTCTTCTCGTCGACCAGCTTCGACGCACGCTTCACGGCGCGGTTGACCTGACCCGGGGTGAGCTCTCCCGTGGCGACCCCGGTCACCCGGGACACCAGCTCGTGGGCCTCGTCGACGATCAGCACCTCGTGCTGCGGGAGGACCGGGGCGCCCTCGATGGCGTCGATGGCGAGGAGCGCGTGGTTGGTGACGACCACGTCCGCGAGCTTGGCCCGCTCGCGGGCGGCCTCCGCGAAGCACTCGGCGCCGTACGCGCATTTCGTCGCGCCCAGGCATTCGCGGGAGGAGACGGAGATCTGCGCCCAGGCCTTGTCGGAGACGCCCGGGGTGAGGTCGTCGCGGTCGCCCGTCTCGGTCTCGTCCGCCCAGTCGCGCAGCCGCAGCAGGTCCTGGCCGAGCTTGCTGGTCGGGGTGGCCGCCTCGAACTGATCGAAGAGGCCCTCCTCCTCGTCCTGCGGGGCGCCCTCGTGCAGACGGTGCAGGCACAGGTAGTTGGAGCGGCCCTTGAGCATGGCGAACTGCGGGCGGCGGCGGAGCTGCGGATGCAGCGCCTCCACCGTCCGGGGCAGGTCGCGCTCGACGAGCTGGCGCTGGAGGGCCAGCGTCGCCGTGGCCACGACCACGCGCTCGCCGTGCGCGAGGGCCGGCACCAGGTAGCCCAGGGACTTACCGGTACCGGTACCGGCCTGGATGAGGCGGTGGGAACTGTCGTCGATCGCTTCGGCGACGGCTTCGGCCATGGCCACCTGGCCGGGGCGCTCCGTGCCGCCGACGGCGGAGACGGCGGCGTGCAGCAGGTCGGGGAGGGAGGGCTTCGTCATAGCAGTGCCAACCCTACGGGGCTCCGCCGACAGTGACCGCACCGGCGAGCGGTCATGACCGGTGGAGGGGGTTCGGCACGGTGCCGTGGCGCACGGCGTGCGGGCGGTCGGGCCGGTCGCGGTAGCCGTCCTCGTAGAGACGGTTCCTGTTCAGGCAGAGCCGCACGATGCGTTCACCGAGGAGGTCGAAGAGCTCGTAGCGCTCCTTGAGCTCCGGGAAACGGGCCTGGTGGCGCAGGATCTCCGCCCGCACGAGGGACCAGAACGTGTCCTCCGGAACCCCGAGCCGGTCCTCGCAGAGGGCGGAGAGGTAGCGGAAGACGCCGACGAAGAGCCCCGAGTGGATGAACTGGGGCAGGAAGTCCGCGGGCTCGGTGAGCAGGACCGCCCGGACTTCGTCCGGCATGGCCGCCAGCTCGGGCAGCGGTTCGGCGCTGATGTTGACGTCGTCCACGAAGTCCTTGACCGCGAGCCGGACCGGGACGTCGTGCTCGTCGAAGATCACGACGGTGTTCTCTCCGTGCGGGGAGAAGACGGTGCCGTAGCGGTAGAGGAAGCGGAGCAGTGGCGGCAGCAGGGCGGCGAAGAGCCGCTGGAGCCAGACCGTGGGCGTCAGACCGGAACGGGCGACGAGCTCGGCTGTGAAGGAACGGCCTCGGGGATCGGTGTGCAGGAGAGAGGAGAAGGTGCGGGCCCGCTCGCCGGGGGCGAGGTGCCGGGTCAGCGGCTCGCGCCAGATCGCGCCGAGGAGCTCCTTGTACTGGTACGGGACTTCGGGGAGCGCGTCGTAGACGGGGTGGCGGACCGTGACGGAGGCGACCTCGCCGAGCAGGATCACTCCGCATTCCTCGCGGAGGAAGGGGTCTCCGTCGCGCAGGAAGTGGATCCAGGCGGTGACGGCGGGCGCCGCGAGGGCCAGGTCCGAGGGCAGGCCGCGCCAGACCATGGTGTTGAGGACGGAGAGCGGCAGTTTGACGCTGTGGCGGTCGGGGCGGGTGAGGTTGAGGAAGGTGCGGATCGACTGCTGGGGAAGGCGGAGGTCGGGGTCGGCGGGGAGCGGGACCAGGGTGCCGGCGGCGAGGGCCGGAGCGAAGAGGGGCAGGAGGACCTCGTCCCACTGCCAGGGGTGGACGGGGAGGTAGAGGTAGCCGAGCGGGTCGAGGCCGCGGTCGCGCAGGGTCCGGTCGAAGAGGGCGCGGGTCACGGGGTCGAGCTCGGCGGAGTAGAGGCGGGCAGGGTCTTCCAGACCGGCGGTCCCCCGGTAGTGCGCGAGGGAGGTGTGGGCGGCGAGCCAGGGCAGGCGCTGGGCGGTGCGGGCCTCGGGCGCCCAGGCGGCGGTGTCGGAGGCCGAGAGTCCGATCCGCCCCTTGTTGAGGACGAGCCAGGGGTGGCCGGTCTGGTGACCTTCGAGGGCCGCGTAGTCGAGGTCGGCGAGGACGTCCGCGGTGAGCGCGGTGTGATCGATGCGGGCGTCGGCCGCGAGCGTGGCGCTGAGCTCGCGGACGAGGTGGCCGAGGGTGGCACCGTCGAGGCCGAGGAGGGTGCGCGCGCGGATGAGGAAGGCGTACGGGTCCCCGAAGGCGGTCGGCGACCCGGAGGCGGTCGGCGACCCGGAGGACGCGGGCTGCGGGGTGAGCGTGATCGTGTCGGGGGTGACGTGCCAGCTGCCGTACGAGCGGCGGCGGGCCCGGAAGCCGAGGCTGCTGCCGTCGTCGAGGGTCAGCGTCCAGGCGTCGCCGGAGGCGGCCGGGGCGGGGACCGGGGTGATGATCTCCTCGTACGCGAACTCGCCGAGCATCTTGGCGAGCAGCCGGCGGGCGGCGAACTCCCAGGTGGGACGGTTCAGTTCGGGCGGTGTGCACGGGTGCTTTGGCGACGGGGGCAGGGTGTCCGAGAAGTGGGGACCTGGGGAGTCGGGGGCTGCGGGGAAATTCTGCACGGGACTCCTCAAGATCGGGAATTTTGCTGCGTGGCGCAGAGTTTTCGAGGTGAGATGTGCGGGAAGTGAAGAGATGTACGGAACTGCGGGAACTGCGGGAACTGCGGGAACTGCGGGAACTGCGGGAACTGCGGGAACTGCGGGATGGCGGGCGGGGTGGGCGGGGGCGGCACTCAGAGGAGATTGCGCAGCGCCCGCTCGCGGATCATCAGGGCGGCTCGCTTGCCGGGCAGTTCGATCTCGGCGGGGCAGCGGAAGCCGGAGTTCAGGAAGGCTGACACGGAGGGGGTGTTGCGGATGTCCGGTTCGGCGATGACGCGCATGCAGCGGGGGCGGTTGTCGAACACCAGGTCGGCGACGGCGCGCAGGAGCGCGGTGCCCAGACCTCGGCCGCGGTTCGTGCCGTCTCCGATGAGCAGGTGGATACCCGTGTCGTGGGGCCGCGCCGGGTAGTACGCGGAAAGCGGGTCGAGGTCGGCCCGGTAGATCTCCCAGTAGCTCATCGGTGTGCCGTCGAGGAGGCCGAGGCACGGGATGCTGCGACTGTCCCCGTCCAACTGCGTCCACACGTGGGCGGCGGTGACGGCGGCCGGGCCGGCCAGTTCCCAATAGGCGTCCACCTGCGGGTCGTTCATCCAGCCGGTGAGCAGCTCCAGGTCGCGGTCGAGCCGTACCGGTTCGAGGCGGAAGACGCCGGACCTCGTCGTGACGCCGCCCCAGGCCGCCGGGGAGTCGAGCAGATCGGCTTCGGCGAGCTGGGGCAGCGACTCGGCGCTGAGACGCGGCGCGGGGGTGCGGAACACCTCCATGTGGAGCACATCGGTGCGGGCCACATCGGTGAGGACCACTCCGGTGTGGAAGTCGGTGGAGGGCATCGGGGCTCTTCTCCGTTTCGGTGCTGACGCGTCAATCGTGAAGGGGGTTGGCGATGGTGACGTAGACGGACTGGGTGTCGACGGGGCCGACGAGCTCGTCCAGGCCTCCGAGTCGGGTGAGCAGGTTCGCCTTGCAGCGCAGGGTGGGCGAGTCGAGCAGCTTCTCGGGGAGCGGGCCCAGGCCCCTGGCCTTGCCGAGGAAACGACGGAAGGCGGCCAGCAGGATGCGTTCGTCGGCGAGCCGCTGGGATCCCAAGGCTCCGATGAGACCGAGCACGTTGTTGATGCCGAGGTAGTAGGCGAAGCGTTCGTCGGTGACGGCGTCGGAGACGAAGGTGTCGCTCGTGGCGCCGATTCCGGGGAGCCGGCGCTCGAGTTCCGCGCGGCGGGATTCGCGGAAGTAGTAGCCCTGGTTGTCGCGGTAGCGGCCGCCGACCGGCCAGCCGGCCGGGTCGAGGAGCACCAGAGTGTTCTGCTGGTGCGCTTCGAGGGCGATGCCGGCGAGCGCGTCGAAGGCGAGGACCGGCAGGACGACGTGTTCGAGGTAGCGCAGGAACCACTCGGCGGCGACGGCGGAGGTCGTCCGCCCTGTGGTGGCGGCGAGCCGCGAGACGGTCTCGGCGAGCCGGGAGCTCATGCCGGTCCGCCCGGGCCACGGGCGAGGTGCGGTGAGCGCGGCGATGCAGGGGGCGTCGTCGCCCGGTCGGAAGGGGTTGTGCCGGAGCACGACGTCGAGCCCGGGGACGGGTGCGCCGTCCGGGGCGTCGACGGCGACCCACGCGGGATCGCGGACGATGTCGAAGCCGGGGTGGGCGGACTGCCACCGCTCGGCGAGTCCGGTGCGGAGCAGCCGGTGCACCTCGATGCCGCGGTGGAGTTCCTTGCGGAGGTTCTCCCGACGGGAGTTGGTGATGCGCAGGCCGAGGGAGAGCTTGAGCATCGCGGGGGCGCCGGGCTGGTGGACGGTGCGGATGGAGGAGGTCGGATACCAGGGGGCGCCGTACGGGCCCAGGTCGTGCAGGAGTCCCGCGTCGCGGAGGGCGGCGACCGCGGGGCGTTGGAGCAGGTCTCGGGCCTGCCAGGGGTGAAGGGGAAGGGGGGTGGCGCCGTCGGGCACCGGGAGCCCGGGGGCGAGGCGGCCCAGGAGCCGGGCGGCCGAGACCGGGCGGCCGCGTTCGGTCCAGGCGGAGTCGGTGGCGAGGACGGCGGGTGCGACCGCCACCCAGTGCAGGGGGAAGGAGCCGTGCAGTTCGGGTGAGTAGCGGCGCACTTCGGCTTCGGAGAGCCCTTCGCGGCTCTTCGGGGTCGGGTGCAGCGGGTGGCCGAGGAGGAGCGACTGTTCGGCAGTGAGGAACCGGTCCGCGGCGACGGGGTCGGGTGCGGCCGGGCGTTGGCGGCGGTCGGTGATGAACTCGGCGGTCCGGTGCACCGAGTCGGCGACCCGCCCGACGAGGTCGGCGCCGCCGGGGGCGTTTCCGGGGGTGCTTTCGCCTTCGCGGGAGATCAGCGCCGCGAGGGTGACCGCGTCCACGGCTGGGGCGTCGGCGGTGACGCCTTCGATGCGGGCCGGGCCGAAGCGGTGCCAGCCGGCTGCGGACCAGTAGCGGACGGCGACGAGCAGGGCGGCGCCCGATGCGGGGAGGGGGATGCGAAGGACGGGCCCGGCGGGCTGTTCGAGTCCGGTCTCGCGGACCCAGCAGCGCAGCAGGTTCTCCACCGAGGCGGCCTCGGCGGCGACCCTGGGGTCGGGGTGGTCCAACGGGTCGGCCGCTCCCGCGCGGGGTCGGGCGGTGCCGTCCTTCTGCCGTGGCACCGCGGCGGGTGACTGCGGCTCGGCCGTCGGCCAGGGCATGCCCGCCGCAGGCATGCTCGGAAGCCCACCGGCAGGACCGGTGGAGCCGTCACCCGTCGGCGCCGCTGCCGTGGCCCGCTCCTCCGCTTCGGCTGCGCCGCGTCGTGGGGCCATCGCGTCCTGGGCAGCGACGGGCGTGCCGGTGGGCCCCGAGACCGAAGGGGCAGACACAGAAGGCCCCTTGGGCACCGCCGTGCCCTGTCCCCTCGAGGGCAGCTCGTCCGAACGCCCGGGGCCCGACGGTGCCGGGTCGGCCGCGGAGCCGGGTCCGCTCGCCGCTCCCAAAACCTCCGCCCCGGGCCACCCCGCGAGGGCATCCGCGGAGCCCCCGACCGGCAGCCCCTCAGCCAGTCCTGCCGGACCAGCGTCGGCCGCAGCCCCGGAAGCCGACTGCGAAGCCACGGCCGAAGGCACACCGCCCAAGGCCCCACTGAGAGCCGTCCCTCCGGGCCCCGCCAAAGCACCGGCCAACGGCGGCCACACGATGACACCGGTCGAAGACCCACCGGCCACGGCCGCATCGGTGGCGAGGAGAGGGGACCCGTCCGCCGCAGCGAGGAGCGGCGGCCACGCGGTGGGAGGAGACGTCGACCCACCGGACACAGCCGGATCGGCGGCGGGCCGAGGGGACTCGTCCGCCGCAGCAAGCAACGGCGGCCACGCGGTAGGCGGCGCCGACGACCCACCAGACACGGCCGGATCAGCGGCGGGCCGAGGGGACGCGTCCGCCGTAGCAAACAGGGGCGGCCACACGGTGGGCGGCGCCGTCGACCCAGGGGACACAGCCGCATCGTCGGCGGGCCGAGGCGAACCGTCCGCCGCAGCAAGCAACGGCGGCCACGCAGTAGGCGGCGCGGACGACCCACCGGACACGGCCGGATCAGCGGCGGGCCGAGGGGACCCGTCCGCCGCAGCAAGCAACGGCCTTGCGGTGGGAGGGGGCGTCGGTCCAGCGGCATCCGGCGGATCGGCGGCGGGCTGGGGAGAACGTTCCGCCGAAGCGGGTGTCGGCTGCCATGCGGGGGCGGCGGACGGAGGCTCGCTGCTCAGGGCCGCGGGCGAAGCGGGCGACTCAGGTCGAGTCGCAGCAGCCGGAGGTGTCGGGGCCGGCGTGCCGTCCGAGGGGAGGGAGGGGTTGGGTGGCGCCGCAGCAGCCGTTACAGCCCAGGCCGCGCTGGCTGACGGCTGCCCGGGCGGGGCCCCTGGGACGGCCGGGGCCGGGCTCGGACCGGGAGCCGTGGGTTCGGTACCGGAATGCTCCCCCAGCCGGGTCGGCAGGTTCCCGGCGGAGGCCGTCAGCGACGGTGAGGGCCGCTCGTCCGGAGGCGGCGTCAGCCCGACGCCGAGGGTCGGGCCCGACGGCGGCGTAGGTACGGATCCGAGGATCGGGGCTGTCAACGACATGGGCACCGATCCGATGGGCGGGGTCGACGGCGGCATGGGCACCGATCCGAGAGTCGGGGTTGACGGCGGCGTAGACACGTCTGGGCCTACGGGAGCTGGCGCCGGCGCGCTTTCGGCGACGGACCGGGCCCCCGGGGCGGGGGCCGGCTGCGGCTGGAGCCCTGCGGGGGCGCTCGGAAGCAGCGAGGGGCGTTGCCCGTCCACAGCAGCCGAACCGTGGGCGGCCCCTGGGGGTGCACCGATCGTGGGCGGTCCTCCGGGAGGAGTGACTGACGCAGTCGAGCGGGGCCCTGCCTCGTCCGGAGTCGGCCGGGGCGAGGAACCGACGGGGAGAGGTGTGGTGGGTGCGTGCCCGTACCCGAGGGCAGGGGAAGAGCCCGGGGCGTCCGGAGAGGGAACCGGACCGCCCCCTACGCCGGATGGCGTGCCCGGGGCCGGGGCCGACATCGCCGATGGCGCGGCGGGCACCGGCAGCGGCGCAGCCGCAGCAAGGGGGAACCGTGACGCATCGGCCTGCACCGACAGCGGCGGCGCTGGGCAAGCCGATGAGGAGAGCGGATCAGCGGGCATCGGTGACGGAGGAACTGACTGAGCCGGAGCCAGCAGGGGCTGTGGCGCATCGTCAGGTGCCGAGGCGGGCGGCACAGAAGCAGCCGACGGAAGCGGCGAACCCAGCCGATCGGCGGGCGCCGACAGTGGCAGCGCGGGGGCAGGCGAAGAGTCCGGCGACAGGGGAACGGACTCAGCCGAAGCGAGCAGTGACCGTGGCGGACCGGCGGGCGGCGCAGCGGCGGGCGTAGGGAGCGGCGAACCCAGCCGATCGGAAGACACCGGTGGCGGAGGGGCCGGGGCAGACGGAGAGTCCGGCGACACCAGCGGATCAGCGTGCATCGGCACCGGCGGCGCGGGCTCACTCGGAGCGAGTGGGGGCCGCAGCGGATCGGCGGCCACCGACGCGGAAGGAACAGAAGCCGCCGGAGGGGCGGGGGCGGGCCGGAAGTCGGTAGAGGCCACTGGATCAACGGGCATCGCAACCGGCGGCGCGGGCTCGGCCGGAGCCACCGGGGACCGTAGCGGAGTGGTGAGCACCGGCGCCGGGGTGGACGCGGCCCGAGGTTGCGGAGACGCCTGCGAAGTGGTGAGCGGAGGGGGCGGGGTGGCAGCGGCCCGAGGTTGCGGGGACCCCAGCGGAGCCGGGGGCGGCGGCGTGGTGGCAGCGGTCGGACTCTGCGGTGGTTGTGGGGGGTTGGCGGGTGGCTGCGCGGAGGCGGGCGGCGTCAAGCTGGGCCCCAAGGGGGCGAGCAGCGGGGCCGACGGCACCGCGGGCGTGACCGGGTGAAGGCTGGAGCCCACAGTTGCGGACGCCGAAACCGTGGACGGGGCCGACGGGAGGCCGGAGTCCAAGGCGCCGGGCGGCGGGACCGGGGACGCGGCCGAAGGGCGGGTGGGATCCGAGGCGCCGGGCAGCAGCGCGGTGGGGGGCGACAGCGGAAGGGCCGGGTCCAACACTACGGGCGCCGAGACCGGCGGCACCGTGGACGGAGCCGACGGGTGGGTGGGGTCCGAGGTGCCGGGTGGTGGCACCGTGGGGGTCGCCGACCGCAGGGCGGAGTCCAAGGCGCCGGGCGGCGGGACAGGGGGAACGTTGGGGCCCAGGACTGCGGGCAGCGGCACCGTGGACGGGGCCGGCGGGAGGGCGGGGTCCCCCACTGCGAACGGCAGCACCGTGGGCGCGACCGGGGACACCGCGGCGGCCGCCGACGGAAAGGTGGGACCCGAGGCACCGGGCAGCAGCGCGGTGGGGGTTGTCGGCGGGACGGTCGGGCCCCCCGCTACGGGCGGCAGCACCGTGGGCGGGACCGGGGACACCGTGGCGGCGGACGACGGAAACGTGGAACCCGAGGCGCCCGACGACAGCACCGTCGGGGTCGAAGGCGGGACGGTCGGGTCCCCCGCTACGGACGGCAACACCGTCGGGGTCGAAGGCGGGACGGTCGGGCCCCCCGCTACGGACGGCAGCACCGTGGGCGGGACCGGGGACACCGTGGCGGCGGACGACGGAAACGTGGAACCCGAGGCACCCGACGTGACCACCGGCGCGGTCGACGTCGTGCCGGTCGGGCCCCCCGGTGAG
>NZ_JBHVYI010000019.1:20452-112193 GCF_042880975.1 Streptomyces sp. NPDC058289 | reverse complement strand
GTATAAGAGACAGTACCTGAGCGCTGCGCGCTCAGGACCGAACGGCCTCGCTGCGCTCGGCCGGGCCCTTCGGGCCCAGGCTCTGCGCTTCGCTCCGAGCCATGGCCGGCCTTCGGCCGGGGTCCTTCGCTTCGCTTCGGACTGGCTCTGGTTCCGCTGCGCTCCACCAGAGCGGGCCTGCTCCGCAGGCCCAAAGACTCCCGCGCTCCGCGCGGGAGATGACCCCGTTTCACGGGGTCTGGGCCTTCGGCCCGTTGGGTGGGTCCGCTTCGCTCCCCCACCCCAGAGCCCTTCCGGCTCCGCCTCAACCCCGCCGCTGTGTGGCTGCGAGGCCCTCCGCTTCGCTGCGGGCTCGCAGGGGGAAGTACCCTCCGCTTCGCTCCGGGTACCCAAGCGCTGCGCGCTTGAGAGCGGAACCCCGCCGCTGCGCGGCGGTAGGCCCTCCGCTTCGCTCCGGGTACCCAAGCGCTGCGCGCTTGGGAGATGAGCCCTGGCGGAGGTAGAAGCTCTGCTTCGCTGCGGGTTCCCAAGCGCTGCGCGCTTGAGAAGAAGCGGGGTGTTTCCCGCCGGCCCTCCCCCTTTGGGGCTCCGGGGTACCCTCCGCTTCGCTCCAGGTCCCTGAGCGCTACGCTCCTGAGGAGTCCGCTGCGCGCTCAAGACCGAACGGCCTCGCTGCGCTCGGCCGGGGCCCTTCGGGCCCAGCTCTCCGCTTCGCTGCGAGCCATGGCCGGCCTTCGGTCGGGAGTCCTTCGCTTCGCGCCGGACTGGCTCTGGTCCGCTGCGCTCCACCAAAAGCGGGCCTGCTCCGCAGGCCCCAGAGCTCCCGCGCTCCGCGCGGGAGATGACCCCGTTTCACGGGATCCGGGCCTCCGGCCCGTTGGGCGGGTCCGCTCCGCTACCCCACCCCAGGGCCCTTCCGGCTTCGCCTCCAGGACCTAGCCTGCTCCGCAGGCCAGGCTGGCAGCAGGGGCTGGGGCCTGTCTCTTGGAAGTGCGGTGCGGATGATGCTGCATACCGGATCGAAATCCTGTGGCCGCAGCGATCGCCTCGCAGCGACTGATCGAGCGGGGCTTGGGCCTCGACTGCTGCCTGACTTCGACTGGGCCTCCCCGCCGGGATGACGGTGATCGATCCGCTCACGGCGGGCGTGGCGTCGGGATTTGTGCGGGTTGGCGGGTGATGATGGCATGGTGCGACTTGATCACGTGTCCTATGCGGTGGCCCGCGACAGCTTCGTCTCGACCGTCCAGTGGATCGGATCGGCCCTCGGCGCCGGGTTCGTCGACGGGGGCGTGCACCCACGATTCGGCACCCGCAATTTCATTCTCCCGCTGAGCGGCGGCACCTACGTCGAGGTTGTCACCACACTCGACCATCCCGCCGCCGACCGCGCGCCCTTCGGCCAGGCGGTCGCGCGCCGCGCCGCCGAGGGCGGCGGCTGGCTCGGTTGGGTGGTCTCCGTCGACGACATCGCCCCGGTCGAGGCCCGCCTCGGCCGCACCTCGGCCGAGGGCCACCGTGTCCGCCCCGACGGGTTCGACCTGAGGTGGAAGCAGATCGGCCTGCTGGAACTTCTGGAGGAACCGCAACTGCCCTACTTCCTTCAGTGGTTGGTCCCCATCGAGGAGCGCCCGAGCGCCGACCCGCGCACCTCCACCACCATCCACGGGGTCTCCATCGCCGGCAACGCCGCCTCCATCGCCGAATTCCTCGGCGAGCCGGCCGACCACCCCCTCGACCAGATCGACGTCACCTGGGTCAAGGATGAGGAACCGGGCCTGGTCTCGGTCGAGTTCGCCACCGCCCACGGTCCGGTCACGATCTGACCAGGGCCCGACTGCCCCGCGGGAGCAGCCGGCTGGGGTCTCCTGGCTAGCTCTTCTCTTTTTGATGGGTTGGTCAGTTGATCGGATGTGTCTGCCCGATTAGTGATCACTGAGGGGGGTGCGGGGCCGGATCGAGCCGCTGATGCGGGCCGATCAGGTCCGTGGACGGCGGTGGGCTGATCACCGCCGACGCTCGCGGCCATCGCGGGTCCGAAGGCCGTGCCGTCCTGTCCCGCCTGCTACGACGCGGGATACGCGCGGTCATCCCGCAGCCGCCCGCCCGGCATCGACGCCGAGGTCTACAAGCAGTGGCGCGGCCTGGCCACACGATGCGACAAACCCGCCACCGCCTACCAGGCAGCACTCCACCTCGCCGCGGTCCTCATCTGGACACGACGCTGACCAAAGATGCAGAACCTAGCCGCGCTTCGGTTCCCTGACCACCTTGCCGTCCTTCACGAAGAGCCTCACCCGCTGCTCGTTGAAGTCCATCGTCACCATGCTGCCATCGGGCACCACATGGACCGCAATCTCCGGGAACTCCGCCGCGATCTGCTCGCGGGCCTCCTCCGCCGGCTTCCCCATCAGCTCCGGCCACTCACTCTTCGCCTCCATCAGCCCCTCCAAGGTGATCAACGCTTCGGCTCCTACTCGACGCTACAGGTCACCCACTGGTGGAGCGCTCGGGGCCGTGCCGCCATGCGCCGGAGTGAGGACGCAGGGTCTACGGCGCGGGTACTTTGGTGAGCGTCAAAGTCACCGGTCCGTCCGGATCGGGATGGAGATACGCCTTCTTCGGCCCCTCCGTGTAGAGCTGGATGTCGTCGAGCCCATCGTCATCCACCTCCAGGTAGACGAAGTTGCTGGGGGTGACGCTCCATTTGCCACCGAAGTTGACGGGGTCAGCGCTTCCCCGCCCCTCGACTTCGCCTTCCGAAATCTCCGTGGCAGAGAACTTTCCGTCCGCATCGAGCCGGATCTCGCCGCCCGTCTTCTCGTTGCGGTACACACCAGGCAACTCGTCGCGATCGACCGGGCCCGCACACCCCGAAGTGACCAACGCAGAGGCGATCAGTACGGCGACAAGCCACCATCCACCGCTCCCCCTCGTCACCACAGCCCCAGCACGCATGTTCACTCCCCAAAGGTTGGACGCACGGTCTGTAGCCGCACACACCCCTATTTGAACATGCTCAAAAATGAGATTTGCCTCGGGTCCCCACCGCCGCCACCAGGACGGCCACCACCATGGGCAAAGTGGTCGTTTCATGTCCGGTAGAGGTAAGACGCAGGTTGCTGCATCAATCTTGAGTGCGGATTGACTCTGGGATCACAGCCTCCCGGGACAGCAGGGCAGCTGCCGGCGACAGCTTGGTGGGGCCAGGGAATGGCTTCTCCTGCCGTCACAGCAGTCAGCCGTTACGGGCGGTTGATTATGGTGCCGGCCTGAACCGTGGTGTCGCCGTCCTAGACACTGACACCACCCATCGCAAGCCCGACCGCAGCAAACAGCGTCTTCACAACAGCCACAACACGCTTCGACATACGCACGGTTCCCCCATCGAACGCCTGGGAGCAGCTACAAGCTCTGAGAGAATCGCCGGCATGCCAAGCCACACCGCGGAAGAGCTCCTCGCCAACGTTCACGGTCTGACTCCCGAACGGGCGCAACAGCTCGGCGATCAGATCGACGCATGCAGACAGCTACTGGGCGCGAACGTCAACATGGACACCATCCAGCAGGATCTGAAAGACCAAGGCGTCAGCATCATCCAAGCGATCCTGATCACCACCAGACTGCTCGACGACGACCACCCGAACAGACTGCTTGCAGCACGCAAAATCGTGGAGTGCAGTCCGGCCCGGACAGACAGCATCGTTTGACTGCACGACCGGTCTCAAACCCTGCCCGTCCGCAGTCCGGCGTCGCTGCTCTGGTGGGCCCTAGGCGATCTGGTCGGCGGGGGTCGGTGTCTGGGTGACCTGCAGGCGCTGCCGGCGGGCGGTGTCTCCCGACTTGAGGTGCATGCTGTACGAGCCGGGCTTGGCGGCCTCGTCGGCGAGGTGCTTGGGGATGACCTTGCAGACGGTTTCCTTGAGCTTGGCGCCCAGGGTGCCGTTGATGTTGAACCACACCGCGGCGTCCAGTCGGTTGGCGAACTGGAAGATGCCGGCGTTGCGGCCCAGGCTGATGCACTGGGCTGCGAAGGGCTGGTTGAGGGTCGCCGGCTGCTCGTCGGCGATCCGGGCCAGGACGGTGTCGGCGGCGCGTGCGCCCATCGGCATGGCGGCCTGGCAGCTCATCCGCAGGGGCATGCCCGAGGGGGTCGCCGAGTCGCCGGCCGCGACGATGTGTGCGTCGTCGACGCTGGTCAGGGTTTCGTCCGTGAGGAGGCGCCCCAGCGCGTCGGTGGTCAGGCCGCTGCGGACGGCCAGGTCCGGGACGGCGAAGCCGGCGGTCCAGATGGTGACCAGGGTGGGCAGGTTGCGGCCGTCGGCGAGGTGGACGGTGTCGCCGGTCACCGCCGTCACCTTGGTGCCGGGGCCGTCGAGGACCGTGACGCCGAGGCGGGCCAGGCGGGCGGCGACCGAGCGGCGGCCCCGGGCGTGGAGGTAGGGGCCCAGGACCCCGCCGCAGACCAGAGTCACGGCCCGGCCTTGTTCGGCCAGCTCGGCGGCGGTCTCGATGCCCGTCGGGCCGGCCCCGACCACCGTCACCGCGGCCGTCGAGGGCGCTGCGTCCAGGACCGGGCGCAGCCGCTGGGCGTCTTCCAGGGTGGCGATCGGGTAGGCGTACTGGGCCGCTCCGGGCACGGTCGGGTCGGCGCTTGCGCTGCCCACCGCGTAGACCAGGTAGTCGTAGGCGAGCGTGGCATCCGAGGTCAGGGCCAGGGTGCGGGCGTCCGCGTCGATGTGTGCCACCGTGTCGACCAGCAGGCGGACGCCTTCGGCCAGGACGTCCCGGTAGGCGATGACCGCCGCGTCCGAACCGCCCACCAGCTGGTGCAGCCGGACCCGGTGGACGAAGTCCGCACGCGGGTTGACCAGAGTCACCGTCACGTCGCCGCGCTGGGTCAGGCGGTTCGCGGCCATCACGCCCGCGTAGCCGCCGCCGATGACGACCACTTCGGTGTTCTTGTTCTGGTTCATGGTGTGTCTCCGTCGCCTCGAAGGGGTTCTGGGCACAAGACACCGGCGACCCGGCCCGTGTGACAGGTCTGCTCGTGTGACCTGCGTCATAGCGGAAATCCGGGTGCAGCGCGTGCGGCAGGGCTGTTATCCCCTGGGGGATGGAACCGCTGCTGACCCGACGCCTCGTGCTTCTCCCCGTTGACGGGGACGGGGCCGGCGCCGAGCGGTACCTGCGGGTGCTGGCCGACACCGGCGACCCGGCGCCGTACGGGGCGTTCGAGATCCAGCAGCGCTCCGACGGGCTGGTGCCCGCCGCACGGGGGCGGGGACGAACGGCTGGTCTTCTTTGAGGTCGGCTGGGGCAGCCGGGGGCTCGGAGGATCGTGGGCGACATGAGGCGTTTGTACTGGATTCGGGTCGTGCGGGTTCCCCATGATGGGGCGGGTCCGGGTGCCTCCGGTTCCGTCTTCTCCGCCGGAAGGGTTCTTGTCATGACGCGTACCCGGCGCCCGAGCGGGCTGCTGCTCGCCGCGGTGTTTCTGTGCATCCTGCCTTTGGGCCAGTCCGCAGCGCGGGCCGAGGGGGCTGAGCCCGGACGCTGTGCGGTCGGAGGGGTCTCCGGTTCGCCGGACGGGGTCCCGCAGGGGCAGCTCGTCGCGCTCCAGCCGGATGCCGGACCGCGGAGCGGCGGGACGCAGGTCACTTTGACCGGCGCCGGCCTCAGCAGCTCTACGCGGGTGTTCTTCGGCACGGTGGGGGCCGACGGATGCTTCACGGGGCGGGAAAGCTCGGAGGTGGTCGTGCTCAGTGACACCGCCGTCGTCGCCGTCGCACCCCCGTGGCCCACGGCGGCGATCGTCTCCGTCTACGCGGGCACCGAGTGCGGGCGGCTCAGCAACCCGCTCAGCTACACCTATCTCGACTGAGGTCCTTGCGTCCCGCCTGCCTGTTTCCCGCCACCGCTGGAGAAGAATTCGCCAGACCGTGGAGGTCGGGCCCCGGGTGGTCCTGTGGGGGGACGGGGCTCGCCCCGAGGTGCGTGCGCGCTCAACTCACCTGCGCCTCGGATGTGGTTGAGGTGTGCCTGAGGGGCTGCTTCGTCGCAGGTCAGTGGGTGGGTGCCGGGTACGACGACCGGCGCCTTCGGGCTGCTGCGGCGGCGGGCCGTGAGGGCGGGTGGGACTAGAGGGGCTGTGGAATCTCGCTCGAATCGGGCTTGAGCAATGCATTTGGTTCCGCCGAACAGGCTACGCGAGATGCTTCAATGGCCACCGTCAGGGGCGCTATTGGATCAGCAGGGAGCGGGCACGGGGATGCGGAAGTCGTACGTCGCGGCGCACATTTACATGATTGTCGGCGTGATCTCCGGGTTGTACTACCGCGAGATGACCAAGATCAACGAGTTCGAGGGCGAGACCCAGCTCTCGGTGCTCCACACGCATCTGCTCGCGCTGGGCATGCTGGTCTTCCTCATAGTCCTCGGCCTCGACAAGGTGTTCGGGCTGTCCGGGAACAAGCAGTTCACGTACTTCTACTGGTTCTACAACACCGGTCTCACGATCACCTGCCTCAGCATGCTCTACCGGGGCACCCAGACCGTGCTCGGGAATGAAGTTCCCGAACTCTTCTCCCTGGTGGGAGGGTTGGGGCACATCATCCTGACCGTGGGGCTCGTCCTGCTGTTCATCCTGCTCGGGAAGCGGGTCAAGGAGCACGAGAGCGCGCGGCCCGAGCAGCCCGAGCCCGTGAACAGCTCGGTCTGACGCTCGCCCTACGGTGCGTGGGCCGCCGGGCCGGTCAGGATGTCGGTCAGGGCGGCCAGGCGCTCGCGGGTGAGGTCCGGGCGCAGGCGGCGGCCCCAGGTGAGGGTGGCCAGGCCGTGCCAGGCGCTCCACAGGACCTCGGCGACGAGGTCGGGGTCGCGGTCCGCCGCCACGGGCTCGACGGCCTGCTTGATCTCGGCGAAGGCCGTCAGGAGCGGTTGCGGCGTGCCGGCTTCGGAGTGTTCCAGGCCGACGTCGAGCGTGAGCATGGCCTCGTAGAGGACCGGGCCGCGGGCCGCGAAGTCGGCGTAGGCCCGCGCGACCGCGTCCAGGGCCGCGTGCGGGTCATCCGAGGAGAGCCGGGCCGCGTGCAGTGCGGCGGTCAGCTCGGTGAACCCTTCGAGCGCCACCGCGTTGACGATGGCGTCCTTGTTCTTGAAGTGCTGGTAGAGCACGGGCTGGCTGTACTCGATGCGCTCGGCCAGCCGCCGCGTGGTGACGAAGTCCCAGCCCTCCGCCTCGGCCATTTCGCGTGCCGTGGTGAGGATCAACTGGCGGCGCTGGGCCTGCTCGCGGACGCGGCGCTCTCGGAGGGTCATGCGAACTACGGTAGCACTGTCGGTGAAATTCTAGTTGTCAGTGATAGGGTTTCTGTCTTTGCGTGGGGGTCTTTTCGGCCGGTGCCCGTAGCCGTCGTCTAGTGGCCTTCTAGGTGCGGTCGGCAGCATGCGGGGCAAGACCGCCCACGGAGAGGCCACCCCCATGCAGACCCCGACTCCCCTGGAGCAGCTGCTCGACTTGGCGGCGGACCTGCTGGGCCACGACCGGCGGACCCTGCCGGCCAGGGCCTCGGGTTCGCCCTTCATGACCCTCGGCGGTGGGCTCGGCCAGGCCATGCGGCTGCAGGCCATGGCCGGCGAACGGCTGGAACTCTCGCTGGACATACCCCAGCTGCTGGGCCCCGTCCCGCTGGCGGACGTACTCGCGCGGGCCGTTGCCGTCCCGCGCGGCGGCGCGCCCGACGCGTCGCGCTCCGGGCCGCGCGAGCTGCTGCCCGGGCAACTGGCGGCCCTCACCGCGCAGCAGTACACCGGCGCCGCCGCGGTGCACCGCATGCTCAGCGCCGAGCTCACCGGGCCGCTCGACCTGGGTGGGCTGCGTACGGCCCTGGATGCCTTGAGCACACGCCACGAGGGGCTGCGGACCGCGTTCGGGTCCTCGCCGCGAGGCCCCGTACGACGCGTTCTCGACGCGTACGCGTTGCCGCTCGTCGTCATGGCGAAGGTGACCGCCGGGCCGGGCGAAGACCTGGTGGCCGCGGCGCACGCGCGGCTGGCGGTGGATGTGGAGCGGCTGGCCGGGCATCCGCAACGGCCGCCGCTCGCCTTCGCCCTGACCCGGCTGGCGGCCGACCGGCACCTGCTGACCTTCCTGTACCACGAGGCCGCGGTGGACTGCTGGTCCGTCTCGCTGGTCTGGCGGGAGCTGCTCGCCGACTACGGCCGCGCCGTGGGGAGCCGGCCGCTCGACCGGAGCGAGCGCTGCGGTGCCGACGCGGTCGCGCGGCGGGCCGAGGGGCACGACCGGTCCGGTGCGCTGCGCGCACTGGCGGCCGAACGGATCAAGCGGCTGCGCGATTTCCCCGCCGTCGTGGACCTGACGGGGTCGGGCCGACGGCCGGCGGTGTTCGACTTCCGCGGCGACCGGGTGCTGTTCGGCCTCGGCCCGGCCCTGCGCGAGGCGGTGGACGCGACGGCCGCGCGGGCCGGGGTACCGCATGCGGTCGTCCTGCTCTCGGCGTGGGCGCTGACCGCGGGCCGGCGCTCCGGACACGAACGGCTGCTGGTGGGCACCGAGATGCCGCGGCGCCCCACGGCCGAGCTGATGGGCACGGTCGCGCCGTGCTCGGCGACGGTGCCGGTGTGCTGTGAGCTGGAGGGCGGGGTCGACTACTTCCTGCGGGGTGTCGCCTGCGAGTTCGGCGAGGCCCTCGGTTACGCGGACCTCGACACGGCGGCCCTGGCGCGCGAGCTGGGAGCACCGGCGGACCGGTCCCGGCCCGCCCTGACCCAGGTGGCCTTCGCGGCCTGCGACGAACTGCTGCCCGAGACCCTGGAGGCGGGAGGGCTCACCTCGCGCTTCCACCACGGACACCTGGGCGGCACCACCGCGGACGCCACGCTGAGGGTCCTGCGGTGGGGAGGGGATCCGCTGCTGAGCCTGGAGTTCGCCTCCGGCGTGTTCACCCGGGCCGAGGCGGCGGAGCTGGCGGGCGAACTGCGGGGCTGTGTGGAGGCGCTGACGGGCGCGGACGGGCAGGAGCCCGTCGAGGACCTGCCGGGTGTCGCCGACGGTGCTGCCGTGTCCGGTCGTGCCCGGACTTCGGTGATACCGCTGGGCTGACGGGCCACGGTATATCCGGTGCGCGCGTGACCGGGGGAAGATCCGTGCGCACCGGATGCCGTGGGCCCGGACGACGGGGGATGGACGTCCGGGAGTTCGGTCCGGCGCCCCTTCCCGGCCCGGTCGGGCCGGGGTGGGGGCGCCGGTCGGGGAAGCTCCGGTCAGGCGGCGAAGTCGGGGAGGCGGGCGGCGACCTCCTCCGGGTCCGGCATCGCGGCGATCTCCGCCGCGACCTTGCGGGCCGCGTCCCGGTAGCTCTCGTCGGCCAGGATGCGGCGGGCGTTCTCGGTCACGGCGTCGGCCGAGAGGTCGAAGACGACCTCGCCGGCGCCGACGGCGTGCAGCGCCTGGCCGTTGGCCGGGCCGTCCGCGCCCTGCGGGACGATCAGCTGGGGCAGTCCGGCCGCGAGCGTGGCCAGGGTCGTGCCGCTGCCGCCGTGCTGGACCACCAGCGACGCGCGCGCCAGCACCTCGGACTGCGGCACCCACGGCGCGGCGATCACGTTGGCGGGCAGTTCGCCGAGTTCGGCGCGCTGGATCCGGAACCCGGTGGCCACCAGGACCGGCAAGCCCAGCGGGCGCAGCCCGTCGATCACCGTGCGCAGGTTGTCGGCGGAGCCCAGTGCGGTGCCCAGGGTGAGGTACACGAACGGGTCGCCGGAGGCGCCCAGTCCGCCCGGGATCTCGCCCTGCTCGACGTACGGGACGGGGCGCAGCTCGATGCGCGGCCAGCCGGACTCGAGGACGCTCCGGTCCTGGATGGAGGGCGGGGAGATGTCGATGAGGGTGTTGCCCAGGGTGCTCGCGCGGTCGGCCGGAACGTCGACGCCCAGGTCGGCCGCGGTGGCGAGGATCTCCTGGCGGAGCCGGTCGGCCTCGTGGTCCTGCGAGATCGGGCCCACGCCGTGCGCGACGGCGGGGATGCCGGCGAGCCGTGCGGCGAAGCCGGCGCCCGGGTTGAGCACCTCGTGGACCACCAGGTCGGGGCGGTACGTGGCGAAGGCCGTGGCCAGGTCGGCGGCGACCCAGCGGGGCAGGACGGAGCCGAACACCTTGATGTGCAGGTCCGCGAGGACCGACGCAGGGACGTCCTGAGCTCCCACCTCGCCACCGTGCTGCTCGAGGAAGGCTTGACCGCCCGCTGCTTCGATGAACGCCTCGGGCACGGACTGGCCTGCCGTGACCGGCTCGAACCCCGCCTCACGGAGGGTCTGGTGGAACTGCTCACCCGTGGCGAACGCGACCTGGTGGCCGGCTGCTCGTGCGGCCCTCGCCAAGGGAAGCAAGGGGAAGATGTGCCCGAAATTGCCCACGCTGGCAAAGAGGATTCTCATGAGGCCTCAGCGTAGGGTCGCCGCCACCCCTTGTCTAGTGTTGCTAGGAAATTTATCACTGGCTAATTTCCTGTCGAGGCTCGCTCCAGTGGCAGCCGATCGCGCGCCCCCATCCTCGCGATGCGGCCGCCTGCCCCTGGGCATGCGGAACAAGGCGAAGGAGTCATTGATGATCACAGCCCAGACGGTGCCCGCGGGCCTCGTTCCGAGTCTCGGGCGACGGTTCACGCTGTCGGCCCAGACCCTCGACAGTGCGGTGACGCCCAACCCGGTGTTCCGCGCGTGGTTCGCGGAGCAGCGGCGCACCAACCGCTACGACGTGCGGCGCATCCCCTTCTCCGAGCTGGTCGGCTGGCACTTCGAGGAGTCCACGGGCAACCTCGTCCACGACAGCGGCCGGTTCTTCTCCGTCGTGGGACTGGACGTGCGGACGGAGTGGAACGGGTACGGCGCGTCCTGGTCGCAGCCGATCATCAACCAGCCCGAGATCGGCATCCTGGGCATCGTCGTCAAGGAGTTCGACGGCGTCCTGCACTGCCTGATGCAGGCCAAGATGGAGCCCGGGAACATCGAGACGGTGCAGCTGTCCCCCACCGTGCAGGCCACCCGGAGCAACTACACCGGCGTGCACAAGGGCGCGGCCGTCAACTACATCGAGTACTTCCGGCCGCCGCGGGTGGGCTCGCGGGTCCTCTACGACTCGCTCCAGTCCGAGCAGGGTTCCTGGTTCCTGCGCAAGCGCAACCGGAACATGGTGGTGGAGGCCATCGGCGACGTGCCGGAGCACGAGGACTTCGTGTGGCTGACGCTCGGCCAGATCCACCAGCTGCTGAACGAGTCCAACGTGGTCAACATGGACGCCCGCACGGTGCTGTCGCTGATCCCCTCCTTCGCCAGCGAAGGCACTCCGCTGCACAGCACGGAGCACCTGCTGAACCGGCTCACCGAGATCAAGGCGCTCCGGGAGCTGGTGCAGACCACCATGCCGCTGTCGGACGTACAGCGCTGGCAGCGCACGGAGTACGCGATCGAGCACGAGACGGGTCACCACTTCAGCGTCATCGCCGCCTCCGTGCAGGCCGCGAACCGCGAGGTGAAGAGCTGGACCCAGCCGCTGATCGCCCCGGCGGAGCAGGGGCTCGCGGCCTTCCTGGTCCGCCGGATCGGCGGGGTGACGCACCTGCTCGCACAGGCCAGGTCCGAGGCGGGCGTACTGGACGTGGCGGAGCTGGGCCCGACCGTGCAGTGCCAGCCGGCCCGGGCGCTGACCCTGCCCCCCGAGCAGCGGCCGCGCTACCTGGAACTGGTCCTGCGGGGTCACGGCCGGCTGCTGTACGACACGGTCCAGTCCGAGGAGGGCGGCCGCTTCCACCACGCGGGCAACCGCTACGTGCTCGTCGAAGTGGGGGACGATTTCCCCCTCGACGTTCCCGAGGACTTCCTCTGGGTGACTCCGGGACAGCTCGCGGGCCTGCTGCGGCACAGCAACTACCTCAACATCGAAGCCAGGACGCTGCTGACCAGCCTGCGCGCGACCCGGGCGCTGGACGGGGAGTACGGCCTGTGAGCGGGAGCTCGAGCGGAGGCGGGACGGAGCCGAAGGCCGGGCGACTGCGGATCGGTGTGCTGGGGTGCGCGGACATCGCCGAGCGCCGCATGCTGCCCTCGATGCTGAGGCAGCCGCTCGTCGAGGTGACGGCCGTGGCCAGCCGCAGGATCGAGCGGGCGCGGCAGTTCACCGAGCGGTTCGGCGGCGCCGCCGTGGCCGGTTACGAGCAGCTGCTGGAGCGGGACGACGTGGACGCGGTGTACGTGCCGCTGCCGCCCGAGCTGCACGTGGAGTGGACCCTGCGGGCGCTGGCCGCCGGCAAGCACGTGCTGTGCGAGAAGCCGTTCGCGACCCGGCTGGCCGACGCGGAGAAGGCCGTGTCGTTCGCCCGGGAGAGCGGTCTGCTGCTGATGGAGAACTTCATGTTCCTCCACCACTCCCAGCACGCGGAGGTACGGCGGCTGGTGGCGGAGGGCCTGATCGGCGAGGTCCAGCTCTTCGGCTCGGAGTTCGGCATCCCGCTGCGCCCCGACGCGGGGCCGGAGGGGCTCCCGCGGCGGGCGAGCACCCTGCCGGAGGTCGCCGCCTATCCGATCCGCGCCGCCCGGCTCTTCCTCGGCGACGGACTGCGGGTGGCGGGTGCGCAGGTGCGCCCGGACAGCCCGTACGGTCCGCAGCCCTCGGGCAGCGCGCTGCTCGTCGCGCCGTCGGGGGTGGCGGCCCAGCTCGCGTACGGGGTCGAGCACGGCTACCGCAGCGGCTACGGGCTGTGGGGCAGCGAGGGACGGCTGCGTCTGGAGCGCGCCTTCAGTACGCCGGACGAGCTCACGCCCGTGCTCCGGGTCGAGCGGGGCGGCACCGTCACGGAGATCCCGCTCGAGGCGGACCGGCACTTCACGAACATCGCCGGCGTGTTCGCCCGGGCCGTGCTGTGCGGGGAGGACTTCACCCCGCACACGGAGGCGATCCTGGCCCACGCCCGGCTCGTGGACGAGGTGGAGCGCGCCGCCTCGTTCTGACTGCGGGCCCGTGGGCCTACGGGCCCACGGGACTGCGGAACGGCAGGACTGCGGAACGGCGGAACGGCCGATGGGCCGGTGCGTGCGGTGGGGTCCACCGCGTGCACCGGCCCATCGGCCCGTCACCTGTCCGTGGGGCGCTACTCGCCCTGGCCCGCGTAGAAGTCGGCGCCGAGCTGGTGGAACATCCCCGCCACGTCGAGCTGGTCCCAGTGCTCGGCCAGCAGACCGTCCTCGACGCGCCAGATGTCGATCGTCTGGAAGGTGAGGGTGCGGCCGGTGGCCGGTATGCCGAAGAAGACGCCCTGGTGCGTGCCCGAGTACTCGAAGCGGCCGACGATCCGGTCGCCTTCCACGATCAGGTCGTGCACGAGGATCTTGACGTCCGGGAAGGCGTCGAAGATCTGCTGGAAGAAGGCCGTGTTGGCCTCGATGCCGTCCGCGACGATCGGGTTGTGGTCGATGTGTCCGGGAGCGGTGTGCTCGGCCATCGTGCTCAGGTCGTGACTGTTGATCATGTCCACGAAGCGCTGGATGAGTTCGCGGTGGTTGTCAGACATATCGGGGTGCCTCTCTGGGGCTCTCGCGTCGGTGGGCGGTGAACCGAGGATCCTCAACCCCGGTCGAGCCGTTCTGGAGGACCCCTAGCGGTCATTTCCTCCAGAAGAGGTGGTGCGTCACCCCGCTCGGACTGGGAACGACGTCCAGGTGGAACCGGTCGAGCAGCTCGTCGGGGGACTCCCAGAGACGTACTCCGGACCCGAGCTTCAGCGGTGAGACCACCACGTGCAGGGTGTCGACGAGGTCGGCGTCGAGGAACTGCCGGATGGTGGTGGCCCCGCCGCCGAGCCGGACGTCCTTGCCCTGCGCCGCCTCCCGGGCCTGCCGGAGGACCGTGGCGGGGTCGCCGTCGACGAAGTGGAAGGTGGTGTCGGACAGCGCGAGCGAAGGACGCGCGTGGTGGGTCAGGACGAACACCGGGGTGTGGAACGGGGGCTCGTCGCCCCACCAGCCCTGCCACGTGTGGTCGAGCCAGGGCCCGCGCTGGGGCCCGAACTTGTTGCGGCCCATGATCTCGGCGCCGATGTTGCGGGCGTAGTCCCGCGTGAAGTAGTCGTCGAGGCCCCGGCTGCCTCCGGGATCGGTGCGCATGGGCCAGCTCGCCGTGGCGCCGGCCCAGGCGAACAGCCTCCCGGGATCGACGTGCCCGAACGGCCTCTCGAGGGTCTGGTCCTCGCCGGCACCGATCCCGTCGCTCGAGACGTTGAAATTCTGGACCCTCAGCAGTTGAGCCACGTGCTCCTCCTGTGTTGTCGACGGTCGACGACGCTACTGAGACCTTCCGGTCCGGGAAAACTCATCGCTGCGTCCGGGTGAAAGCTGCCCGGCCGGTCCCCCACCCCGGCTCAAGTGCCCGCTCCTAGCCTTCGGTGCCATGAAAGCTCTCGTGCTCTCCGGCGGGGCCGGAACCCGCCTGCGCCCCCTCACCCACACATCAGCCAAGCAGCTCGTTCCCGTGGCCAACAAGCCGGTGCTCTTCTACGGCCTGGAGGCGATAGCCGACGCCGGCATCACCGAGGTCGGGATCGTCGTCGGGGACACCGCCGAGGAGATCAGGGAAGCCGTCGGCGACGGGTCGAAGTTCGGGCTCCGGGTCACCTACATCCCGCAGTCCGCGCCCCTGGGCCTGGCCCATGCGGTGGTGATCGCCCGCGAGTTCCTCGCCGACGACGACTTCGTCATGTACCTCGGGGACAACTTCATCGTCGGCGGCATCCGCGGCCTGGTCGAGGCCTTCCAGGCGGAGCGGCCGGCCGCGCAGATCCTGCTCACCGAGGTCTCGGACCCGAGGGCCTTCGGGGTGGCCGAGCTGGGCCCCGACGGCCGGGTGGTGGGGCTGGAGGAGAAGCCGAAGGTCCCCAAGAGCAATCTCGCCCTCGTCGGGGTCTACCTGTTCACCAGCGCCGTGCACCGGGCCGTGCGCGCCATCGAGCCGTCCTGGCGCGGCGAGCTGGAGATCACCCACGCGCTGCAGTGGCTGATCGACGCGCACGAGGACGTCCGCTCCACGACGATCTCCGGCTACTGGAAGGACACCGGGAACGTCGCCGACATGCTGGAGGTCAACCGCTCCGTCCTCGAACTCGCCGAACCGCACACCCGCGGCGAGGTCGACGAGGAGAGCGAGATCATCGGGCGGGTCCAGATCGACGAGGGCGCCAAGGTGAGCGGATCGCGCATCGTGGGTCCCGCCGTGATCGGGCAGGGCACGGTGGTCTCGGGGTCCTACATCGGCCCGTTCACGTCCATCTCCCGCGACTGCCGGATCGTCGACAGCGAGATCGAGTTCTCCATCGTCCTGGACGGGGCCTCGGTGCGCGGCGTCAGCCGTGTGGAGGCCTCGATCATCGGACGCCACGCGGAGGTGACGCCCGCCCCGCCGGTGCCCGCCGCCCACCGGCTCGTCCTCGGAGACCACAGCAAGGTGCAGATATCCTCATGACCACGACACGCATCCTGGTGACCGGCGGAGCCGGTTTCATCGGCTCCCACTACGTCCGCACGCTGCTGGGCCCCCAGGGACCGGGCGACGTGGAGATCACGGTGCTGGACAAGCTCACCTACGCGGGCAACCCCGCCAACCTCGACCCCGTCCGCGGGCACGCCGGCTTCCGCTTCGTGCAGGGCGACATCTGCGACGCGGAGCTGGTGCGGGAGCTGGTGGCCGGGCACGACCAGGTCGTGCACTTCGCCGCCGAGTCCCACGTGGACCGCTCCATCCTCGGCGCCGGCGAGTTCATCACCACGAACGTACTGGGCACCCAGACCCTGCTGGACGCGGCGCTGCGCCGCCCGGGCGGCAGTGCCCGCTTCCTGCACGTCTCCACGGACGAGGTGTACGGCTCGGTGTCCGAGGGGTCCTGGCCGGAGACCGATCCGCTGCGGCCCAACTCCCCGTACGCGGCCTCCAAGGCCTCCTCCGACCTCATCGCGCTGTCCTACCACCGCACGCACGGCCTGGACGTGCGGGTCACGCGCTGCTCGAACAACTACGGGCACCACCACTTCCCCGAGAAGGTCATCCCGCTGTTCGCCACCCGGCTGCTCGACGGGCTGCGCGTCCCGCTGTACGGGGAGGGGCTCAACGTCCGGGACTGGCTGCACATCGACGACCACGTCCAGGGCCTGGAGCTGGTGCGCACCGGCGGCCGGCCCGGCGAGGTGTACAACATCGGCGGCGGCACGGAGCTCAGCAACAAGGAGCTGACCACGCTGCTCCTGGACCTGGCCGGTGCGGGCTGGGACAGCGTCGAGCACGTGGCCGACCGGCTGGGGCACGACCTGCGCTACTCGGTGGACTGCTCCAAGATCTCGGCCGAGCTGGGCTACCGGCCGCGCAAGGACTTCGCCGAGGGGCTCGCGGAGACCTTCGCCTGGTACCGGGACAACCGCGCCTGGTGGGAACCCCTTCAGCAACGGGCCGCCCTGACCTGACCGGGCCGGCGGGCACACGAAGACGCGGCGGGCATGCACATCGCCCGCCGCGTTTCTCGTGCGCCCGGATCAGCGGGCGGGGCGGTTCGCGTAGGAGTCCCCGTAGGACGCGACGGCCTCTTGGTACGTGGGGAGCAGTCCGAGGGCGGCGGCCTGCGAGAGGCTCGGCGCGGCGGCGTCCTTCTCGGACCTGATGAACGGCTCCGAGCTGTCCCACGGTATGCCGATCTCCGGGTCGAGCGCCTGGATGTCCACCATGGTGCCGGGCACGTACTCCTCGGAGCAGAGGTAGTTCATGCAGGTGTCCTCGGTCAGGGCGAGGAACGCGTGGCCGAGGCCGTCCGCGAGGTAGACGCCGATGCCCGAGTCGGCCTCCTGGAGGGTGGTGTCGAACATCCCGAAGGTGGGCGAGCCGACCCTCAGGTCCACGACCACGTCGAGGGCGGCGCCCCGTACGCAGGTCACCAGCTTGGCCTGGCCGGGCGGCAGCATCGTGCCGTGGATGCCGCGGAGCGTATTGCGCCGCGAGACCGAGAAGTTGACCTGCCGTACGGTGAACGGCTGGCCGGTCAGCTCGGTCAGTTCGCCGATGCGCCAGGCCTCGAAGAACCTGCCGCGGTTGTCCGACAGCGGCGACGGCGTGATCCGGAAGGCGTCCTGGATCTTCATCTCCTCAATGGGCATGTTTCCTCGGTTCGTTGTCGTAGTCGTGAACTGCGGGCCGGGTCAGAGTCTGTGACGGCCGGCTCCGGCAGCGCTCGGAGCGGGCTGGAGCGGACATGGCGACGGCCTCCGCGCACGGGCGCGGAGGCCGTCGACACTGCTTCGGGGTTGCGGGGTTACGGGGCTGCGGCCTCAGCGCACCGCGGCCGGTGCGGACTCCTCGGCGGCGGCCGTGGGCGGGGCCCCGACGGACGGGGACGCGGATGCGGATGCGGACTTGGACGCGGACGGGGACGCGGACTGCGCCACGGGCGGGCCGGCCGCCCGGCGGCCCGGGGCGATCAGCATGGACAGGGTCGCGGCGGCCACGGCGGCGGCGCCGACCCACATGGCGGGGACGAGGCCGTCGACGAAGTTCTCCGCCGAGGCGTACCCGCCGTTGGCGCTGAAGATCGAGGCCAGGAGGGCCACACCGAGCGCCGCGCCGACCTCACGGGTGGCGGCGGTGACGCCCGAGGCGATGCCCTGCTCGTGCTCCTTGACCGAAGCCATCGTCAGGTTCATCAACGGTGCGTAGAACAGGGCCATGCCCGCGCCGCAGATCATCAGGGAGGGCAGCTGGGCGACGTAGGAGGTGCCCGGTTCGAGGACGAAGGCCCACCAGACCATGCCGGCCGTCATCATCGCGAGGCCGAGGGTGACCACCGGCTTGCCGCCGATGCGGTCGGAGACCATGCCGCCGAGCGGGGCGACGACCATCGGCATGGCGGTCCAGGCGAGCAGCCGGACGCCGGTCTCCATGGCGCTGTAGCCCTGGATGCTCTGGAAGAACTGGGTCATCAGGAAGATCGCGCCGAACATGCCGACCGACATCAGGGTGCCGGCCAGGTTGATCGCGGTGAACGCCTTGATCCGGAACAGCCGCATCGGCACCATCGGGTGCTCGGTGTGGTTCTCCCAGAGGACGAACAGGACCATGACGACGGCTCCGCCGATCAGGGAGCCGAGCACCAGCGGCGAGGTCCAGCCGTCGATGTTGCCCTTGACGATGCCGAGGACGATGCCGAACAGGCCGATGCCGCCCAGGATGGTGCCGACGACGTCGAGGCGGGAGCCGGAGATCTTGCTCTCCGCCAGCATGCGCAGCGAGACCGGCGCGAGGATCAGACCGATCGGCACGTTGAGCCAGAAGATCCACTGCCAGGAGAGGTGCTCGACGATGGCACCGCCGACGAGCGGGCCGGCGGCGACCGAGAGGCCGTTGACGGCGCCCCAGATGCCCAGTGCCGTACCGCGCTTCTCCGCGGGTACCGCGGCGGTCAGCAGGGTCACCGACAGCGGCATGATCATCGCCGCGCCCGCACCCTGCACGGCGCGCGCCGCGATCAGTTCGTTGATGCCCGGGGCGAGCGCCCCGGCGGCCGAGGCGGCCGTGAACAGCAGCAGGCCCAGGACGAAGACCTTGCGCCGGCCGAAGCGGTCACCCAGTGCGGCGCCGAACATCATCAGCACCGCGAAGGACAGCGTGTAGGCGTTGACCGTCCATTCCAGATCCGAAAGGCTGCCGCCCAGTTTGTCCTTGATGGTCGGCAGCGCAGTGATGATCACTAGCTGATCGAGCCCCGCCATGAAGGAGGCGACGCTGGTGGTGAGGATGGCCCATAAGACCACCTTCTTGTTTCCACCGCCCGAGGCTGGGGGGTTGACGGCGCTCATTCAGAGCTTCCTTTCTGGAGGGTGACACATGCCGAGCCGGCGCTCATGACGCTACGGACGGAACCTCAAGTTCAACTTGAGTTCCGGTCGGGGCGCCGCAACGCTGCGGGGCCCCGCACCGGCATCGGTACGGGGCCCCGCATCAGCGCGAAGGGCGTACCGGGTCAGCCGAGCTGACGCTGGAACGTGGCGATGTCGAAGTAGAGGGTCTCGTCGACCAGCACGTCGCCGTCGAAGTGGAAGAAGACGGCGACCGGGGCGTCGATGGACTTGCCGAGGTTGGGTATGCCCCGCCAGTCCGCCTCCTGCTTACCGCGCGCCTGCGCCTCGAGGATGACCGCGGTGGGGGTGTGGTGCACGTGGTGCAGCTCGTGCTCCAGGTTGGGGAAAGCGGCCTGGAGCTCGGCGAAGTAGCCCTTCTTGATGGCTTCCGCACCGATCAGCGGGCCCTCCTCGAAGGCCTGGATGCGGTAGATGCCACCGCGCGGGAAGGTGGCGAGCACACCATCGATGTCCCAGGCGATCTCGGCGACCGTGTGCTCGAGGATGACCGCTTCGCGCTTCTTGCGCAGGTCGGCATCGGGCTGGGGCAGATCCGCACCGGGCAGGATGAACTCGTGCTCCATGGCCATGACATTCCTCCACGCATTGACCGTCTTCTGATGCGGCTGACGCTAGGAGGCACGCCTCGGCGCGCCCTCGCGTCCCGCTCGAATGCCGGTTCGTGCGGGTGGACGTACGGGCGAACGTACGGGTCGGTCAGGCTGCGGTCCTGCTCTGGTCGGCGCGCTGGGGCGGCTGGTAAGTGGGGCGGTAGCCGCAGGCCAGGCCGACCGGCGCGAGCAGGGTGGACAGGGCCATGTCGACGGCGAAGGGGCGGCCGGTGACGGCCCGGTACTCCTCGCGGAAGCCCAGGGCGAGCAGCGGCATCTGCAGGAAGGGGGTGCCGTCGGGGCGCAGCCTGCCTTCGCCGGCCAGTCCCCACAGGGTCTCGAAGAGCTGCTCGGTCCGGTAGGCGGGGGTGACGCGCCAGGTCATCCGGGCACGCTCCGGACCGTCGTTCCACATCGAGTGGGCCACGCCCGGCGGAATGTGGAACTCGGCTCCCGCGCTGTAGGTGTGCAGGGTGCCGTCGAGCCGGACGTTGATCTGCCCGCTCTGGACGCGGAAGAGCTCGGTCTGCTTGGGGTGGTAGTGCGCGGGCGGCATGTGGGCGGCGCTCGCGTAGTCGACCTCCACTTCCAGGTAGGCGCCGTCCGTGTCGGCCGCGGTGGCCAGGAAGGTGAGCCGGTCGGCCCCCATGTGCAGGGTGTCTCCGGAGCGTGCCATCGGATGTTTCTCCCATCGGTCCGGACGGTCAGGCGGCGGGGGCCTCGATGTAGCTGAGGGCGTTGAAGATCGTGCGGTGGGGATCGGTGATGGCCCGGCGCCCGTGCATGACCCGGGTGTTGTCGATGAGGGCGGCGTCGCCGTCCTGCCAGTCGAGGTTCTCCGTGAGCCGGGCCGTCACCGACTCGACCTCGGCGAGCAGTTCCGCGGACAGCTCGGTGCCGTCGGCGAAGGTGATCTTCGGCTTCTCGTAGTTGAAGGAGGGACCGAGGATGCTGTTGGCGAAGGAGGGCCGCTCGGCGAAGACGGTGCGGCCGGCGGCGGGGGTGCGGAAGGAGTAGCGGACTCCGCCGTCCTCCTGGGCCACGATCTTGGTGCCGGGCGTCCGGTCGCCGAGCGCGATGAGCTCCTCGACGTCGATCTCCTCGGCGGGCTTGGTTCCGCCGAGCAGGTGGTGGGCCATGGCGCGCCACTGCGTCTCGGCGACGTAGCGGCTGTAGACGATGTCCTGCGCGGCGAAGGCCTCGCGCGCCGCCGGGCTGAAGGCGTCCCAGACGCGGTAGCCGTCGCAGACGGTGGTCTGGGAGCCGGAGGACGCGGCCTTCTCGCAGAAGAACCAGGCGAGGTGGGAGCGGAAGGGGCTGTTGCCGTTCTCGGTGTGCAGGCCGACCTCGTCGAAGCCGGCGTCCACCTTCTGCGCGACCTCGGAGTAGAAGTCGCGGGCGGGGTCGATGGTGGTCGAGGTGGACGTGGACTGCACCAGCGCGGTGAAGCCGGCCATGTCGGAGCCGGTGAAGCCCCGGAGCAGCAGGAAGCCCGCCTCCGCCAGCAGGTCGCGCAGGACCTTCGGGTCGATGTCCGCGAGGCTTCCGCCCTCGACGGGCTCCACGAGCAGTCCGGTGCCGGTGCCGTAGGGGGTGGTCCGGACAGCGGTGGTCGTGGTGGCGGTCGTGATGACAGCGGAGGTCATGCCTTCTCCAGGTTCTTCTCGTTGTGGTGTCGCTCGTTGTGGTGTCGCTCGTTGTGGTGTCGCTCGCTGTGGTGTGGCTCGCTGTGGATGCGCAGGACGTGGGCCCGTACGACGTCGCGCCGGGGGCGTCCGGTGACGGTGAAGCAGGTGGCGTACCCGGGGTCGTCCTCGGGCATGAGGTGGATGACGGCGGCGCGTTCGATGCCGGAGAGCCGTTCGCGGCCGAACTCGTCGATCCGGCGCCGTGCGGTGGCGTGGTCCAGGCCGGCATCGACGACGAAGAGGCCGTGGACCTGTTCGAGCCCGTCGGCGACGACCGCGGCCTCGCGGATGAAGCCGAGTTCTCGGTAGCGGGACTCGACCCACTCTGGAGAGACGTTGCGCCCGCTCGCGGTGATCACCATGCTCTTCTTGCGGCCGGTGATCCGCAGGTAGCCGTCCTCGTCGATCTCGGCGAGGTCGCCGGTGTGCAGCCGCCCCTGTTCGTCCACGACGACGCTGGAGGGGTCCTCCCGGGTGTACCCGGCGAACAGGGAGGTGCTGTGGATCAGCAGTTCGCCGTCCTCGGCCAGTTCGACCTGCACGTGGTCCAGCGGGCGTCCGACGGTGCCGAACCGGACCTCGCCGGGGACGTTCCAGGAGACCACCGAGGAGTTCTCGCTGAGCCCGTAGCCCTCGTGGACGGCGAGTCCGTACGCGTCCAGGCGCTGCAGGACCTCCGCGGGCACGGGGGCTCCGCCGCAGGCGATGAAGACCGGGCCGTCGTGGCCGAAGATCCGCTGGTGCCGCTCCTGCACGCTCTCACCGGGCTGCTCGTCGCACAGCGCGAGGAACAGGGCGGCGACGGTGGGCGGTACGACCAGGGCGGTGGGGCGGGCCTGGCGCAGCAGGGTGAGCATCCGGGGCCCGGCGTCGGCGGCGGTGCCGACCAGCGCGGTGCCGGGCGGCAGGAAGGACACCGACCCGCCCGTGAGGAAGGGCATGTAGAGCCCGGCGACCTGCTCGATGAGCAGGCTCAGGGGCACGACCGAGAGGTAGCGCTCGAAGTCGGCCGGGCGGATGCGGGCCCGCAGCGAGGTCAGCAGTTCGTCCAGGCCGTGCCGGCGGATCCGTACCCCCTTGGGGGCCGAGGTGGTGCCGGAGGTGTGGATGACCTTGACGACCGCGTCCTGCGCGGGGACTTCGGGGAGGGGCCCCGCGGCGGGCGCCCCGGACAGCAGTTCCGGCAGGTCGACGGGGGTGACCGGGCAGCCGGCCGGCAGGACGGCGATCGCGGTGCTCTCCGTCCAGCGCTCCAGGGCGCGGGCGCCGCTGTCGTCGACGAGGCAGATGTCTGCGGTCTCCAGGAGGGAGGCCGCCTGCTCGGCGGTGAAGGCGGTGGGGACCGGGATCTCCACGGCTCCGCCGAACAGGAGGGCGAGGTCGGCGACGACCCACTCGGGAGAGTTCTCGGCGAGCAGTCCCACCCGGGCGGCGCGGCCGTGCTCCTCGGCCCAGCGTTCCAGGCGTCCGGCCCAGACGAGGGCGGCGCCGATGATCTCGCGGTAGCTCCAGGCGGCCGTGGTACCGGCGGGGGCGCCGTCCGGGCCGACGGCGGGGAGCACGCGCACCATCACGGCTTCGCTGTCCGCCTGTTCGAGCAGTCTCCCGGCGAGGGACACCCGGGGTGTGTCACGCGGCACGGGTCAGCACCTTCGCCTCCGGGCGGTTGCTGACGAACCGCATGTCGATCGTTTCGAAGCAGTAGCGGCCGATCGCGGCGAGCAGCAGCGTGCTCTGCTCGGCGGCTATGGCGTACCCGACCATCGGCCGGGTTTCGTAGTACGAGCCCCAGGTGGCCGCCTCCTCGACGGAGAGCCGGTCGGGCGAGGCGTCGGCGAGGGGGTGGAAGACCACGCCGAGCCGCTTCATCAGGGCGGCGAGCCGGTGGGTCATCGTCATCACCGCGTAGGGGCGGCCGAGGCACGCCATGACCAGTGGGATCGCCTTGATGATCTCGGCGCCGGCGGTCGCCCGGACCGAGGAGATGTTGCCGACCTGCATGACCTGGGAGCGCTTGACCGGTGCCTCGACGGAGGCACCGATGACGTCCTCGACGGAAGCGTCGAGATAGCGCTCCAGCAGGATGGGCCCCTCCCCCTCGGGGAAGGACAGGCCCGCACAGGCGAGGGCTTCCTCGGTCCCGTCCTCGGAGTCCTCGAAGAAGGCGAGGAAGCTGTCCGGGTCGGGAGAGATGCTGGCCTTGTACTGCTTGGCGAACACCCTCTGGGCAAGGTCTGCGGCGACCAGCCAGTCGGGAGTGCCTCGCTCGGAAAGCGTGATTCTCATGTACCGCCCCTTTTGGAGGGTGGAGTGGGAAGGAGGGGGTTCTCAGCGCAGGCTGCCGACGGCGGTGCGCCGTGTCACCGGCTTGGCGGCGACGGCGAGTTCGGCGGCGTGCACGGCGCTGTTGATCGAGGTCTCGGCGAGGATGCCGGGGGCGGCGACGGCGTCGCCGATCAGGTAGACGCCGTCCCCGCGGTCGACGGCGGGGCGGTCGCGCCAGCTGAGGCCGGGCAGGTCGAGGGCTCCGGTGCGGCCCCTGGAGACTCCGTCGCGGCGCCACAGGATGCGGTCCTGCCAGCCCGGGGTCGTGAGGTCGAAGAGCTTTTCCAGCCGGGCCAGCGCCTCGTTCTTCGACTCGCCGGGACGCAGCGGCATGGCTCCCTGGAAGAGGGCCTCGCCCTTCGGGGCGAGCGAGGGGTCGTGGTCGGAGTACTGGGAGGTGAAGCCGCCCTCGTCCATGTCGAAGGAGACGTTCCCGTCCTTCTTCGATCGTGTCACGGCCATGTCAAGCAAGGCGGAGGTGCCGCTGGGCCAGTCCAGCGAGCTGTCGCCCAGCAGGCTGCGGGCCGAGGCGAGCGAGGTGGCGACGATCACCGGTCCGTCGGTGGGCAGTTCGGTGAGCCGCGACCCGGTCTCGATGACGACGCCGTGCCGTTTGGCCACCCGCTCCATGCGCTCGATGACGGTGCCCCAGCCGCCGATGAAGTAGCGGCTGGGCAGCGGGAACCGGGGGGTGCCCACGCGCAGCAGCCGCTCCCAGACGAAGGCCGCGGAGAGCCGGCCCGGGTCGCCGTCGAAGAGGATGGGGCCGAGGAAGCCGAGGGCCTCGTTGACGGTCTGCTGCTCGAAGCGCTCGCTCGCCCAGTCCTGGAAGGAGCGGTCGATGGGGACCTCGATGTCCCGGTGGAGCCAGCACATCTTCATGTAGCCGCTCGGCAGGGTCATCCGCAGTTTGCCCTGGTGCCGGAAGCGCATCCGGGTCCACTCGTGGAACGACAGCCGTACGTAGCGGCCGGCCAGGCCGCGCTGGAGCAGCCAGTGCCAGACGGGCCCGTTGTCCATGATGGTGTGGGGGCCGTCGTTGGTGACGTAGGGCGCCGAGGCCGACCGGGCACGCCCACCCAGGTGCGAGTGGGCCTCGTGGACGGTGACGCGGGCTCCCTTTTCCGCGGCCGAGATCGCCGCGGCCAGGCCGGCCAGGCCTCCGCCGATGATCGTGATGTTCGCCATGGTCATTCACTCACTCACGTTGGGATGGACGGGGCCTGGTTCAGCCGTCGAGGGTGGCCATGGCGCCGGCGGGGTAGCGGTCGCCCACCGTGCTGCCGTGGGGGGCGATCCGGTCGAGGGCCGCGAGGTCGTCGGCGCTCAGCGCGACGGCACTGGCCGCGACGTTCTCCTCCAGGTACTTCACCCGCTTGGTGCCGGGGATGGCGACGACGTCGTCGCCCTGGGCCAGCACCCAGGCCAGCGCGAGCTGTCCGGTGGTGATCCCCTTGGCCGCGGCCAGGGCCTCCAGCTGCTCGACGACGTGCAGGTTGGCGTCGAGGTTGCCCTCCTGGAAGCGGGGGGCCACCCGGCGGAAGTCGTGCGCGGCAAGGTTGTCGAGGTTGCGGATGGCGCCGGTCAGCAGGCCCCGGCCGAGCGGGCTGTAGCCGACGAAGCCGATGCCGAGCTCGCGGACCGTCGCCAGGACGTCGTTGACCTCGACGTCGCGGGTGGACAGGGAGTACTCGGTCTGCACGGCGGTGAGCGGATGGACGGCGTGGGCGCGGCGGATGGTCGGGGCGGCCGCCTCGGAGATGCCGAGGTGGCGCACCTTGCCGGCCGCCACCAGCTCGGCCAGGGCGCCGAAGGTCTCCTCGACCGGTACGTCGGGGTCGACCCGGTGCAGGTAGTAGAGGTCGATCCGGTCGGTGCCGAGCCGGCGCAGGCTGCCCTCGACGGCGGCGCGGATGTACTCGGGGCGGCCGTTCTGCTTGCCGGTGATCGTCCCGTCGGGGGTGACCTCGTTGCCGACCTTCGAGGCGACGACGACCTCGTCGCGCCGCCCCGCGATGACCTTGGCGACGAACTCCTCGTTGGTGTGCGGACCGTAGAAGTCCGAGGTGTCGAGCAGGTTCACGCCGAGTTCGAAGGCCCGGTGGGCCGTACGCAGGGCCTCCTGGTCGTCGGCCGGACCGTAGGCGAAGGTCATGCCCATGCATCCGAGACCCTGCTCGGAGACCGCCAGCCCCTGGCTGCCGAGCTTTCGTTGCCGCATCATCATGCGCCTTCCGCGGTAGTTATCGACGCTAGGAATCCTAGCGTAGCTAGACTAGAGAACCGCCGGAGCCGCCCTCGAGGCTGGGCCAGGAGGGCGGCACGCCGTCGTGTTTCGGTGTATCCGTGCTTCCGTGCTTCCGTGCTTCCGTACTTCGGCCCCGGCGGACTTCAGGCCGCGGAGCTCAGTTCGCTCGTGACGGAGGACCAGGTGTGCTCCTGCTCCCCCGCGTTGCCCGCGGCGAAGGCCTCCCAGGGGTCGGCGCCGAGCGCCTCGGCCGCGGCCTCGCGCAGCCACACGTCGAAGGCGTCGCGGGACTGCCCCAGCCGCTTCGCGGCCCCCGCCGGGTCACGCGCCTCCAGCCGGTGCACCAGCACGTCCCGGTCGCCGAGCCGCTGGACGGCGAAGGACTCCTGGAGGATGCCGGCCCTGCGCCGGGAGGCCTCGTACTCCCTCAGACGCGGCCCGGAGAGCTCCGCCCGTACGTCCTCCCAGCGCGCGGCGCCGCCCTCGGGGAGGGGCAGGAGCACGGTGGCGGGCTCGACGCTGCGGCGCGCCGCCGCGCGGGCGGCGCCGCGCGAGGAGGGCGCCAGGCGGCGCATGCCGAGCACGGAGAGCATGTTGGACTCGACGCCGATGCCCCAGCGTTCGGCGATCAGGCCGTCGTCCAGCAGCCGCCAGACCACGACGCCCTGGAACTCGATGTAGCGCCCGGTGGGCGGCATGCCGAGGAACTCGCCCCGGTGCGTGCCGCGCCAGGTGTTGTGGATGACGACGTGATCGCCGTGGGCGCTCATGTCCTCGATGGTCACGTGCAGGTCGGGGAAGCCCTCGCGGAGTCCCGCGATGGTGTACTTGACGCCCTCCAGCCCCTCGGGCGCACCCGGCAGCGGCTGGTGGTCGATCATGTCCGGGCTGTAGATCTCCTCCACGATGGAGAAGTCGCCCCGGTTCACGAAGATGTCGAAGACCGCACGGATGGTCTTCTTGTTGCGCTCCTCCACGCTCACCGCGCTGCGCACCGTCTCTTGTATCGACACGTTCCGTCCTTAACTGGTGGGGAAGGGCGCTTCCCAGGTGAGGGTGAGTCCCGCGTACAGGTAGCGGCTGGCCTCGATCGCGAGCAGCAGCACGGTGTCCCCGGGCCGGATGCGGCCCTCGGTCCAGCCGGCGTCCAGCGCGAGGGGGACCGCGGCGGAGCCGGTGGCTCCCACGTCGGTGAGGTTCTCCACGATGATCTTGCTCAGGGTGGCCTGGTCGTCCTCGGACAGTCCGGCCGTGCCGTACTCGCTCGAGAAGTACTCGGCGTTGCCCTCCGGCAGCACGCACGCGTCGATGTCCGAGAGGGCGAGCCCCGAGCGGCGCAGCATGTCGTGGATGCCCTCCACGAAGACCTTGGGGCCGAACTGGGCGGTGCCGGGGATGTCGAGCTTGATGTCCATGAGCCGCTTGCGCTGCTGCTGTTCGTGCAGCGGGGCGTCGGTGCCGCCGCCGACGATCAGCATGCCGGGCTTGCGGGCGCCGCCCATGGACTGCGTGGCGAACACCTGGCGGCTGCCCTCGTGGGCCGAGCCCTCCTCGCCGCCGCGCAGCACCACGGCCCCGGCGCCGTCGCCGAAGGTGTAGACGGTGAGCCGGTCTCGCATCCGCACCTTGTGCGGGTCGACGCCGAGGAAGACCGGTGCGAGCAGCGGCGAGACCGACTCCGCGCCGATGACGAGCGCGGTGCGGTAGGTGCCGTCGGCCAGCAGGCGCCGGGCGATGTCGAAGGCCTGGACGGCGCCCACGCAGCCGGCGCGGACCTCGATGACCGCGCAGTTCTCCAGGCCGAGCTGCTCCTGGACGTAGGTGGCCGCGACCGGCAGGAGGTAGTCCGGGCTGGCGGTGGAGAGCACGATCAGGTCGACCTCGGCCGCCTCCACACCGGCCCGCTCCAGGGCCTGGCGGGCGGCGGCGGTGGCCATGTTGGAGGTGCTCGTACGGTGTTCGCCGGTGACCGGGTCCACCATCCAGTGGCGGCGCTTGACCTGGATGCCCTCCAGGACGTCGTCGGGCAGCGGCCCGCAGACCCGGGCCAGGGCGTCGTTGTCGAGGGGATCGCCCGGCAGGTGGGCGCCGGTGGCGAGGATCGATACGTGTCGGTCGGTGCTGGGTGACATGGTCAGTTCTCCGTAGCGGGACGCAGGACGAGGCTGATGTGGGTCCCCCCGAGCGAGGAGCTGTTGATGAGGACCGGCCCGCTGTCCAGGCCGTTGTCCCAGCCCGTCAGGGCGAGCACGGCCGCCAGCTGTGCGCCCGCGCCCGCCGGCTCGCCGAGCGTCCGCTTGGGGGTGTGGACGGGGACGGAGCCCGCCCCTTCGAGCCGGCCGGCGGCCAGCTTCTCGGGGCCGTCGGCGCGTTCCAGACCGGCCGCGTTGGCCCAGATCCCGGTCAGCTCGCCCGGCTGGACGCCCGCGTGGGCCAGGGCCCCGCGCATGGCCCGCTCCACGCCCTCGCCCTCGGCGTCCCAGCGGCCGATGCCCTGGGCGTCGCAGGTGGTGGTGTGCCCCGCGAACTCGGCCAACACCCGGGCCCCGCGGGCCAGGGCGCTCGACTCGCGCTCCAGAACCAGGGCGATGCCCCCTTCGGAGAGGGTGTAGCCCTCGTCCCCGAAGAGGGGCAGCCCGCGGTAGGCCTCCAGTACGCCCGGGGAGAGGTCCTCCACCGCCGGGCACAGCACCGCGTCCGCGCGGCCCTGGAGCAGCAGGTCGTAGGCGACGGTGAGGGCCGAGGCCCCGGCCGCGTGACCGGTCGTCACCGTCGAGGTGGGCCCCTTGGCGCCGACGTTCATGGCGACCTGGCCGGCGGCGGCGTTGAAGACGGTGTTGGGGAACACCGCCGGGCTGCCGTAGGAGGGGCAGATGTCGAGGACGGGCTGGAGGAAGTCCTCGATGCTGCGCATCGGGCCCAGCCCGGTGCCCAGGACGACGCCGACCCGATCGTCGGCGGTGAGGCCGGCGTGCTCCAGGGCGACTCGGCAGGAGGCCACGGCCAGCTGGCCGAGGCGGTCCATGCGGCGCCGCTCGACGGGTGTGGTGTGCGCCGCCGCGTCGAAGTCCGCGCGCGCGACGCGCAGTCCGTCCTCCTGCGCGCCCAGCGGGCTGCCCTCGCGCCAGGCCCGCCACAGCGCGTCGGCGCCCGTACCGGCCGCGGTGATCGCGGCGAACCCCGTGACCACCACCTTCTCTCCGGCGGGCGGGGCCTCGGCGGTGAACCGGCGGGCGTCCGGCCGGCCGAAGGCGACGCAGGCGTTGGCCCCGGCGAAGGCGAAGTTGTTCGAGAGCGCGGCGTCCATGGCCAGCGGCCGCCCGGCGTCGGGCACGGCGTCCAGGCCGCACTTGGGGTCCACGCCGGTGAAGTTGGCGGTCGGCGGGGCGATCTGCTCGACCAGTGCCTGGACGGTGACGATGGCCTCGACCGCCCCGGCGGCGCCCAGCAGGTGGCCGATCATGGACTTGGAGCTGCTGAGCGGGGTCTTCTCGGCGACCTCGCCCAGCGCGGCACGGACCGCGTTGCTCTCGGCGGAGTCGTTCTTGGGCGTGCCGGTGCCGTGGCCGTTGATGTAGCCGACGTCCTCCGGGGTGAGGCCGGAGGACCGCAGCGCACCGCGGATCGCGCGGGCCGCGCCCTCGCCCTTGGGGTGCGGGGCGGTGGCGTGGTAGCCGTCCGCGGAGAGCCCGTACCCCAGGACCTCGGCGAGGATCGGGGCGCCCGCGGCGCGGGCCACGGACTCCTCGACCAGGACGAGCATGCCCGCGCCCTCGCCCAGCGAGAGGCCGTCGCGGTCCTTGGAGTACGGGGCGGCCGGCTTGCTGGACAGCGACTGGAGGCTGGTGAATCCGGCCCACGCCGTCTCGGTGAAGGCGTCGCTGCCCCCGACGAGCATGGCGTCGGAGTGTCCCGAGCGGATCGATTCGACGGCGTGGGCGATGGCGTGGGCGCCCGAGGCGCACGCCGTGTTCACCGACAGCGACGGCCCCTTGAGGCCGAAGGCGCTGCTGAGCGCCTCGGCGATGGCCTGCGGGGGCACCAGCAGGTAGTGCCGGCCGTCGTCCTCGGGGGCGCCGCCGGCCCGGGCTCTGCGGGCGAGCTTCTCCGCGCTGCGCAGCCCGCCGTTGCAGGAGCCGAAGGAGACGCCCCAACGGTCGGCGGGCACGCCGCCGAGGTCCGCCTGTTCCAGCGCCTCCTGCGCCGCCGCCAGCGCGAAGTCGACGGCGGGCTCGCGCTCCCGTCCGCCGAAGGCGGCCAGGTAGTCGTAGGAGGGGGCGAGCTCGCTCTGGACCTCGCCGCCGATGTCGGTGCCGTAGCCCTCCATCGGCATGCCGCGCACCGGTCCGATGGCCGAGTATCCGGCCCGTACGCCCTCCCACAGCGCCGTGGCGGTGGCTCCCTGGGCGGTCACGGCGCCGACGCCGCAGACCACCACGGTCCGGGTCCGGCCCGTGCCGCCCGGCGCGGTGTCGTGCTCGTACACGTCGTCGGTCATGTCCGCTCTCCGTCCGGGGGTATGCGTGTGTCCGTCATGAGGTCCGCCCCATGGCGATGGCCACCGCCTGGCCTTCCAGACCGCGGGCGAGGGCCAGTGCGCTGTCGGGCCGCGTTTCGCGCGGGGTGAGCGGTACGTAGTCCAGGTCGCACTCGTCGGCGGGGTGGTGCAGGTTCTGGGTGGCGGGGACGACTCCGGAGTTCAGGGCGAGCGCGGTGACGGCCGCGTTCAGCGCCCCGGCTCCGCCGACCAGGTGGCCGGTCTGCGGTTTGATGCTGCTGATCTGCGCCGCCTTGGCGGCCGTACCGAGCGCATCGTGCAGGGCGAGGGTCTCGCTGGCGTCGCCCTGGACGGTCGCGCAGCCGTGTGCGGCGATGTAGCCGCCGTCGTGGAAGACGCCGCCCGCGTCGTCGAGCGCGCGGACGATCGCCCGGGACAGCCCGCGGGCCCTGGCCTGCGGGCTGGGTGGGCGTACGCAGTCGTTGCCCGCGCCGTAGCCGGTGACCTCGGCGTAGCAGTGGGCGCCCCGCGCCAGGGCGTGTTCGCGCTCCTCCAGGACGAGGAGGGCGGCGCCCTCGCCGAACACGGAGCCGCTGCGGTCGCGGTCGAAGGGCCGGAAGGCCTCCTGGCCGAGGTCGGTACGGGTGGACAGGACGCCGAGGCCGTCCATCTTGGACATGGCCCACCAGCCGGTGGCGTCGTCGTACCCGCCCGCGAGCACGATGTCGGCCTCACCTCGGCGAACGGTGCGCATGCCGCGGCCGATCGCCATGGCGCCGGCGTCGGCGGTGCCCGCGAAGTAGGCGTTGGCGCCGCGGATGCCGTACTTCTCGGAGATGTGGAAGCCGGCCGCGGGCTGCAGCCCCTCGACGAAGAACAGCGGGGCGATCACCGAGGAGGCCGTCTGGCCCAGCTTGTAGAGGTCGGGGGTGCCGTCCTCGGCGCGGACGGCCTGGAGCTGGGCGATCAGCTCGTCCATGCGGGGCATTTCCTTGTTGCTGCCGAGGAACAGCCCGGCGCGCTGGCCGAGGTCGCTCTCGCCGTCCAGGCCGGCGTCGCGCAGCGCCAGGGTGGCGCCGGCCAGGGCCAGTTGGTCCCCGCGGCACAGCATGCGCAGGGTGCGCCGGTTCGCCCACTGCGTGGGGTCGAAGTCGGGGATCTCCGCACCGATCCCGGTGCGCAGCGGTGCCGGGTCGTAGGCGCGCAGCGGGCCGATCCCGCTGCGGCCCTCGAGGAGGTTCTCCCAGGTGGGTGCGGCGCCCTGGCCGATCGCGGTCATCAGACCGATGCCGGTCACCATCACGCGCCGCCTGTCGTCGCTCATGCTGTGCCCTCCCTGGGCTTCTCGGCGCTCACCAGGGTGAGGAGGCGAGCGGCGGCAACCACACGGCCCTCGACCCGGGCGGTGGTCCGTACATCGGTCGTCTGCTGCGTGCGCCCCGTCACCTCGACGGTGACTTCGACCTGGTCGCCGGGGGCCACGAAGTGCTTCCAGCGGACGCCCCGTACGGAGGCGAGCCGCCATCCGGCCGGGTCTCCGCCCGCGGCGGCCTTCGCCAGGTCGGCCATGCTCTCCAGGAGCAGCACGCCGGGCAGGATGGGGTGACGGGGGAAGTGGTGGTCGAAGACGGGCAGGGTGGCGGGGATGTTGCGGACGGCGACCGCCCGTTCGCCCGGGACGAGCTCCACGAGCCGGTCGAAGCCGTGGGGGACCTCGGCGGCCGGGGTGGCCGCCTCCGTCGGGGTGCTCACCCGCGTCGCGGTGCTCACGCCTCCTCCTGGGGGGCGCCTATGACGATGCTGGTGTTGCTGCCGCCGAACGCGAAGGCGTTGATGAGGACCGCCGATACCGGCATGGAACGCGCGGTGTTCGGCACGTAGTCCAGGTCGAGCCCTCGGTCGGGCCGGTCGAGGTTGAGGGTGGGCGGCACCAGGGAGTGCTGCATCGCGTTGACGGCCGCGAGGACGCCGAGTCCGAGGCTGGCCGAGGTCAGGTGTCCGGCCATGGACTTGGGAGCGCTGACCACCAGCCGCTGCGCGTCGGCGCCGAACACCTTCTTGATGGCGGTCGTCTCCGACTGGTCGTTGCCGTGCGTGCTGGTGCCGTGCGCCACGACGTAGTCGATGCCGGCGTTGCCCAGGCCGGATTCGGCGATGGCGCCCTCCATGGCCTGGATGGCTCCGGAGCCGTCCGGCGGGGAGTCGGTGATGCGGTAGGCGTTGAGGGTGGAGCTGTAGCCGAGGACCTCGGCGAGGATGGTGGCGCCGCGTTCGCGGGCCGTGTCCATGTCCTCCAGGATGACTGCGACGGCGCCCTCGCCGACGACGAAGCCGCTGCGGTCCGCGTCGAAGGGGCGCGAGGCGTGCTCGGGATCGTCGTTGTACTGGTCCGTCAGGGCCCCGAGCAGGCTGAAGCCGAGCAGGTCGAGCCAGGTCGTCAGCGAGTCGTAGCCGCCGGCGATCATCAGCTTCGCGTCGCCCTCCTGGATGGCGCGGTACGCCTCCCCGATGGCGTGCCCGGATCCGGCGCAGGCGGTGCTGATGCCCAGCATCGGACCGGTGCCGCCGACCATCCGGGCCATGGCGGCCAGGGGGACGTTCTGGTCGTCGGTCAGGGTGAGGGCGGGGGGCTGGCAGATGAAGGCGTCCGCCTGCCCGGTGGTGGCCCGCAGGTGCCCGATGTCGAGCAGTGCCTGGAGCTCGGGACGGCCGACGCTGGCCCCCATGGCGACGCCGCGCTCGTCGGCGGCGTACACGTCCTCGGAGAGTTCGTCGATCCCGGCGGAGCGCACCGCCTCCCAGGCTGCCGCGACGCCGAACTGGCCGACGCGGGAGAGGTGCTTGCGCCCGACCTTCGCCGGGATGGCGGCCGCCGCGTCGAAGTCCTTGACCTGTGCGGCGATGCGCACCGGGAAGCCGGAGGCGTCGAAGGTGGTCAGCGGACCCACTCCGCTGCGTCCGGTGGCCAGGCCTTCCCAGGTGCTGTCCGCATCGTTCCCGAGAGGGGTGACCGCCCCGACTCCGGTGATGGCTACGCGCTTCATCCGACCGGTCCTCCGCCCTGCAGCTGTCGCGCCATGCGCGCCGTGTTCGCCGGGTCGTCGAGACGCTCGGCGTCGATGAGCGCGCACATGATGCCGCTCGCTTCCAGGACGGTCTCGCCGTCCACCGTGACGGTGCCGTCCAGGATCGCGGCGTCGTCGTTCATCGATTCGATCCTGGCCTCCATGCGGAGCACCTCACCGGGCACCACCGGACGGTGGGCGGTGGCCTCGCCGACCGCGAGCAGCGCCGCGCGCAGCTTGTGGTCGGTGCTGAGCATGATCAGCCAGGTGGCCGACTGGCACAGGGCCTCCAGCGCGAGGCCGAAGGGCAGTGCCGGGCCGTTCGCCGTGGCCTGCCAGTAGTCCTCGTCGACGGTGGTGACCTTGCGGGCGGTGATCCGCTCGCGGGGGGTCCAGGTCTCGATCCGGTCGATCAGATGGAATCGCATGGTCGTCTCTTCTTCTTCCGTTCCCTCCGGTCCGTTACGGGCGGCCGATGCCGAGCTGGGCGGAGAATCCGCCGTCCACGGTGAGCAGTTCGCCGGTGGTGTAGCCGGAGTCCGGGCCGGCCAGGAACACGGCGGCCGCGGCGACCTGCTCGACGGTGGCGAAGCGGCGCAGGGGGATCTGGCGCTTGATGCTCTTGCCCCCGTCGCGCTGGAGCACCTCGCCCACCAGTTCGGTCGGGGTGAAGCCGGCGAGGACCGCGTTGACCCGTACGCCGAACCGCGCGAGTTCGATCGCGGCGGAGCGGGTGAAGGAGTTCAGGGCGCCCTTGGAGGCGGAGTAGTTGGACTGTCCGATCCAGCCGCGCTCGCCCATGGCGGAGGAGATGTTGACGACGGTGGCGTCGCCCTGGGCCATGAAGTGCTCCATGACGGCGTGCGTGCAGTGGTACGCCCCGCCGAAGTTGACCTTCATGACGTTCAGCCAGGCGTCCGGCGCGGAATCGTAGATCAGGCCGTCGTCGCTGGTGCCCGCGTTGTTGACCAGCACGTTCAGGGAGCCCAGCTGACGGATGGCCTCGGCGACCAGTTCCGCGGCCTGGGCGGGGTCGGAGACGTCGGCTCCGATCGCCACGGCCCGGCCGCCCGCCGCCTCGATCTCCTTGACGACCGCCAGGGCGTCTTCCCGGCGTGAGCGGTAGTTGACTGCGACAGCCGCCCCCTGTTCGGCCAGAGCCAGGGCGATGGCCCGGCCGATGCCCCGCGAGGCACCGGTGACCAGGGCGGTGCGGTCCTTCAGCTTCATCTGTCTCTTCCCGTTTCTGCTACGAGGTGGGCGTCCTGGCTGCTGCGGCCGACGGGCGCCATACGGGCCCCGGCGCCACCCGGCACCCGCCCGGCCCCGCGGTCCGGAGCCGGGCGGATGCGGGACGGCATGTCAGGCTGCGGCGGCCGCGTGGGCGCGCTCGGTCAGCAGATCGGTGAGGTTCTGGACGGTGAACAGGCCGAGGACCCCTTCGGCGGTCAGCGGCTCCGCGAGCTGGTTGCGGTCGAACTGCGGCAGGACCTTCTCCAGGTGGCTCAGGCCGGTGTCGTTGACGACCTCGTTCTCGTCGCCGAACTCCTCGTCCGGGATGCCGCCCTGGAGCAGGTTGGCGATGTCGGCCACGGTGATCTTCACCTTGGTGGCGCGCTCCAGCCGGAAGAGGATGTCGAGCAGGTCGATGGACTCGGCACCCAGCGCCCCGAGGAGGGTCGCGTCGGGAACGGCCTCGGCCTCGTCGATGCCGAGGGCGTCGGCTATGGCGGCCTGGACCGCGGGGAGGTAGTCGGTCGACAGGGTGGTCAGGGTTTCGGGCACCGTTTGCTGCCTTTCAAGTGGATTCTTGCGAAGGGACGGAGGAAGAGTGAGGAGGAGCGGCCGGAGGGACGGGCGTACGCAGCTAGGCGGCGGCCGCGCTGACGACGGACTCCGGGCGCAGGTCGCGCAGCAGGGTGTTGATGCGGCGCTCGTCGTTGGTGCTGCGTACCAGGGCGCCGGGCACGCAGCGGTTGGCGAAGCCGCTCAGGACGCGGCCGGGGCCGACCTCCAGGTAGCCGCCCACGCCGTGCACCGAGGCGGCTGCCAGTACGTCGACCCAGCGCACGGGGCCGGCGAGCTGACGCCGGAGCAGGTCGCGGGCGTGTGCCCCGTCCCGCACCGCGGCGCCGGTCACCGAGCTGATGACGAGCAGCCGGGGCGGGGAGAACGCGGTGCGCTCCAGTTCGGCCGTGAACTCGTCCTCGACCGCGCTCATCAGCGAACAGTGGAAGGGTGCGGAGACCTTCAGCGGCACGGCCCGCTCGGCGCCCGCCTCCAGGGCGAGCCGGCTCACCTCGGCGACCGCCTCGCTCTGACCGGAGACGACCGTCTGGCCCGCCTCGTTGTAGTTGGCGACCTCCACCACGCCGAGCGGTGCGGCGGCCGCGCAGAGCTGCTCGATCCGCTCGGGAGCCAGCCCCATGATCGCGGTCATGGCCCCGGAAACCCGGCGCGAGACACCGGCCATCAGCTCCCCGCGGCGGCGTACGAGACGCAGTGCGTCGCCCGCTTCGAGGACGCCGGCGGCGATCAGGGCCGTGTACTCGCCCAGGCTGTGCCCGGCGACCGCGCCGGGCCGGAAGCCCGTCTCCTCGCGCAGTACCTCGTACACCGCGAGGCTGGTGGCGACGATGGCCGGCTGGGCGATCTCGGTCGGCGCGAGGTCCGCCTCCGGGGCCGTGGTGCACAGTTCCGTCAGGGGGAGTCCCGTGGCCTCCTCCGCCCGGGCCAGGACGCGTCCGACCGTGCGGGGGTGTTCGCGGAGGAGGTGTCCGGCCATGCCCGCGCGCTGCGAGCCCTGACCGGGAAACATCGTGAAGAGATTGTCGATCATCCCCGTTCCTACCTCACTGAGTTGTGGGTGACAGGTCGTCGAGCCATCGGTCCGTTGAGCCACTTGGTCCGTTGAGCCAAAGCGCCGTCGGCGACCGGTCCTCGACCCCGTGAAATCTGGCATCACGTTCTGGCGCATTCCTCGAATGCGCCTCGATTCACTCGGCGGCGGCGCCTGGCGCGGCGGCCGGCTGCGTGACGGCCCGGCCGGGGGCCTTGGCCCAGCGGGTGCCGTAGGCGACCTGGCCCTTCTCGGCCGCGCCGAAGGCCTTGGTGTTCCAGTTCTTGCGCATGAAGGCCTCCCGCGCCTTGATCAGCAGCGGGTTCTCGACCGAGCCCATCTGGCCAATGCGCCAGGCGATGCGCTGCAGGGGCGCCGTGCGCTCGCGGCGCTCGGTCTCGTAGCCGCGCAGGGCCGAGACCGGGTCGCTTCCCGCCTTCTCCAGGTGCTCGGCCAGGACCAGGGCGTCTTCCAGGGCCTGGCAGGCGCCCTGGCCGATGTTGAAGGTGATGGGGTGGGCGGCGTCTCCGAGCAGGGTGACGCGGCCCTTGCCCCAGTGGCGTTCGGGCTTGCGGCCCTCGACGTCGCCGCGCAGGATCCACTCCTCGGGGGTGGCGCGCAGGATGTCCGCGACGGGGCCGCCCCAGCCCTCGTGGCGGCGCAGCAGCATGTCCCGTACGCCGGGCTCGTCGCGCCCGCCGGGCGCTCCGTTGGCCACGCTCATCCAGTGCACCAGGCCGGGTGCGACGTCGTAGTAGGTGAAGCGGGTGCCCGGCCCGAACATCGCGTTGAAGGTGCCCGCCGGGATGTCGGCGTGCTCCATCGGGGCCCGGCCGCGCCAGGCGATGTAGCCGCTGAAACGGTTCTTGGCGGGGCCGAACATGGCGTCGCGCACGGCTCCGTGGATGCCGTCGGCGCCGATCAGCAGGTCGCCGCGCTCGCTGCCGCCGTCGGCGAAGCGGACCGTGACGCCCTCGGCGTCCTGGTCGAAGCCGATCACCTGGGCGCCCGTGCGCACCACGGGGCCCTGGAGGGCGTCGCGCAGGATGCCGTGCAGCACGGAGCGTTCGACGGCGATGGTGGGTTGTCCGTACCGGGTGACGAAGTCGCCCACCGGCCAGGCGCCGAGCACCTCGCCGCGCCAGGTGCTGAAGTGCGCCGTCTGCTGGGCCGGGGCGATCTCCAGGACCTTCTCGGCCAGGCCGAGGTAGTCCAGCGCGAGCACGCCGTTGGTCCAGATGTGCAGTCCCGCGCCGCCGTCGCGCAGCTCCTCGGCGCGCTCGAAGACGACGACCTCGAAGCCCTTGCGCTGGAGTGCGAGGGCTGCGGCGAGACCGCCGATCCCTCCGCCGGCGATGAGTACGCGACGGGGACGTCGTCCTATGGCCATTTCGAGCTCTCCTCAAGGCTGTCCGGGCGGCCGGGCCGCTCCCATCGGGTACGAGATCCCTGACGGACTCCGGTAGTTGTCAACGCTAGCATTACGAGCGCCGATGTTGATAGTGTCGGCAGGACATCTAGCATCGCTATATCCCCCGTGGCACGACGGCCACGCGGCAACCGGCAGAACGACAGAGGTGGTTGTGATGGAAGCGCTCCTGCTCACGCTGGCCGTGGTGGCCACCATGGCCAACGCGGTGGTCTACGGCACCGACGTGTTCTCGGCACTCGTCCAGCGGCCCGCCATGGCCCACGTCGACGACGCGGCCCTGACCAGCGCCATGGGCCAGATCCACCGCTTCGGCGACCGCAGGATGCCCGTACCGGGCGTCTTCGGCCTGGTGGCCACGGTCGGCACCGCCGCCGTGGCCGGCTTCGAGGGCAAGACCACCCCGTCCGTGGCCTCGGGCGTGGCCGCCCTGGCGCTGGTGGTGTGGCTGGCCATCTACAACAAGGTGAGCGCGCCCGTGAACAAGGAGCTGACCGGAGCCGCACTGGACTGCCGCGTCGCACCCGACGCCCGCGGGCTGCAGCGCACCTGGGACAGCGTCATCAACGTCCGGGTCCTGCTGCAGGCGGTGGCGCTCGGCGGGATGTGCGTCGCGCTCGCGGCCTCCTGAGCCGGCAGCTCGCAGCCGCCCGAGCCTTCGAAGGGGACCCACCGGCCGGTGGGTCCCCTTCGGCGTGCGCCCCCGCCGCCGGGTGGCGGCTGTGCGGGAGGCCGGGACGGATGGCCGGGACGGGTGGCCGGTTTTCGTGGTTTTCGCCAAGGCTGATGGCCTGTCGGTTTGGGAGAGACTGCCGGTCAGAGGGCTTGATCCGCCGCGTTCACGGGCGGGGGCAGGCCCTCTTGCACGGTGAAAAACCAACGGGGAGGACGGCACGATGAGTGCACAGGAGCAGTACGACGAGATCGGTGAGGCCTACGAGGGGTTCAAGGCCCTTCCGCTGGAGCAGTGGGCGATCGTGCCCGGATTCCTGGCCCTGGTCGGGGACGTGACGGGCAAGTCGGTGCTCGACCTGGCTTCGGGCACCGGCTTCTACAGCCGGGAGCTCAAGCGGCGCGGCGCGGCCGACGTGCTCGGGATCGACATCTCCGGCGAGATGGTCGCCGTGGCGCAGGCGATCGAGGAGCGCGACGCCCTGGGCGTGCGCTACGAGGTGGGCGACGCGGCCGAGCTGCGGTCCTTCGAGGAGCCCTTCGACATCGGGCTGGCCGTCCAGCTGCTCAACTACGCCTCGGACATCGCCACCACGGAGCGGATGTGCCGCAACATCCACCGGAGCCTGAAGCCGGGCGCCGAGCTCTTCCTGATCAACCAGTCGCCCGACTACCGCTTCGACGGGCCGACCCCGGAGAAGTACGGCTTCCGCACCGAGCTCACCGGTGAAGAGGTCGAGACCGGGTTCAAGGTGCGGACCACGGCGCTGCTCGACCCGCCGGTCTCGTTCGTCGCGAACTTCCCGCGCCGCGAGGTGTACGAGACCTCCCTGAAGGCGGCCGGATTCAGCGAGCTCACCTGGATCCCGGTGACGGTGTCGGAGGCCGGCGTGCAGGAGTTCGGTGCGGAGCACTGGGCGAACCTCGCCGACAACCCCCCGCTGGAGATGCTGCGCTGCCGCGCCTGACGGCGTACATCCTGACGGCGGACGGCTTGACGCCGCGTCCGATGCGATGACGGCCCGGCCCCGGGGGTTTCCCGGGGTCGGGCCGTCGGTGGTTCACCCGGTCCCCCGGTCTCCCCGGCTCAGGCGAACAGGTCCGCCAGGAGCTCGGGGCCCAGGGGGATCGGGGCCGGGCGGTAGGCCGGAGGCCGGGTGTCCTGGAGCTCGCGGACCAGGAAGTCCCAGCAGCGCTTGCGGACGTAGGCCAGGTGGTCGATGAAGGTGTGGTCGGCGCCGGGGACGACGAGCAGTTCGAAGTCCTTGTCGGCGGCGACGAGGCGGTCGGCGAGCCGGAGGGTGTGGGCCGGGTGGACCTGGTCGTCCATCTCTCCGTGGACGAGCAGCAGTTTGCCCGCGAGCCGGTCCGCGAGGTGCAGGTTGGAGGTGCGGGCCCAGGCCTCGGGGTTGTCCGCGCCGTCGTAGGACTCCACGAAGCCGAGGTTGAAGCAGCGGGCGTCGTGCGAGCCGGACAGGGCCACCCCCGCCGTGAACACCCCGGGGTGGTCCAGCATCGCGCGGGCCGCGGCGAATCCGCCTCCGGAATGGCCGAACGCGCCCACCCGGTCCAGGTCCATCCACGGCCGGGTGGCGGCCAGTTGGCGCAGCGCCGCGACGTGGTCGTCCAGGCAGCCGGCGTCGGACAGCCGGCCCTGGGAGGCGTCGTGGAAGGCCTTTCCGCGGCCGGGGGTGCCCCGTCCGTCCACGGCCATCACCACGAATCCGAGCGCCGCGAGGGGCTCGGCGTCCAGGCCCAGGCCGCCGGGGTCGAAGCCCGGGGCGACGCGGTTGACCTGCGGTCCGGGGTAGAGGCTGTCGATCACGGGGTAGCGCCGGGCGGGGTCGAAGTCCCGCGGCCGGTAGAGGACCCCGTAGATGTCGGTCTCGCCGTCGGCCGCCTTGACGCAGAACCGCTCCGGCGCGGTCCAGCCGGTCTCGGTGAGCTTGCCGGTGTCGGCACGCTCCAACTCGGCCAGGACCCGGCCGGTCCAGTCGCGGACCCGGGTGACGGGCGGGGTGTCGACGGTGGACGCGGAGTCGATGAAGTAGTCCTGGGCGGGGGACGTGGTGACGGTGTGGTCCTGGTCGTCCGGGGTGATCCGGGTGAAGGCCGAGCCGTCCAGGGACGCGCTGCACACCGTGCGCCGGTACGGATCCTCCTCCACCAGGCCCGAGGCGGTGAAGTAGACCGTCCGCGCCGCCTCGTCCACGCGCAGGATCTGCCGCACCTCCCACGGGCCGGAGGTGACCTGCCCGAGCAGGGCTCCGGTGTGCAGGTCGTAGCGGTACAGGTGACCGCGGCCGTCGCGCTGCGAGTACCAGAGCACCTCGTCGGCCAGGACCCGGACGATCGGCGGCTCGAACGCCCACGGGTTGGGCTCCACCCGGGTGGGCCCGGTCTCGCCGAGCACCGTGGTGACCTCGCCGGTGGCCGGGTCGAGCCGGTGCAGGGTGAGGGTGCGCAGGTCGCGGGGGCGGTCCAGGTAGTGGACCGCGGAGCCGTCCGGGGCCCACCAGGCCCACTGGGCCGTGATCGGGGACAGCTGCGGCATGAGCAGCGGCTCGGCCTGCGCGCGGACCACGGCGCCCTCGGCGAGGTCCAGTACGACCAACTCGGCGCGCGGCACGTGCGCGTCGCCGGGGTGGGCGTAGCGCTGGGTGCGGGTGAGGGGCGGGCCGCCGTCGGCGGGGGCGGCCTGTACGAGGTGGGTGAGGCGGACCTCGCGCTCGTCGGTGCGGTGCGCCAGCACCTTCGTCGAGTCGGGCGACCAGGCCACGGCGGGCGGCAGGTGCGGGAGGCCGATCTTTCCGAGCAGGGTGGCGTTGGCCGTGCAGTCCGGGCCGGCGCCGTAGGCGTGGCCGGGTGCGCCGTCGGTGGTCAGGGCCCAGGTACGGCCGTCGGACAGCGAGCGCGCCCACAGGTCGTGCCCCTGCCGGAACACGGCGAACTTCCCGTCGGGCGAGGGGACCTCCAGCGGGCTGCCCGGCGGGGTGGACTCGGCCCGCTCGCAGGTGTAGCCGTCCAGGTCGCAGCGCCAGTGCTCGCCGAAGGCATCGAACTCCACGGCGCTGCCCGCCGGTTCGATCACCGCGAACGGCAGCGCCTCGGGGTCGGCCGACTGCCCGGAGGCGGCGGCCAGGGCGGCGGCGAGCCGGGGGTGGTCGAAGGCCGGCTCACGGGTGCCCGCCGCCGGGTCGACCAGGACGAACCGCCGGCCGGCGCCCGTGTGCACCGCGTACCAGAACCGGGCGCCGGCGTCGGTCCACTGCGGCCTGACCTTGTCGCCGGTGACGAGCTCGCCGGGGCGGGCGGGGCGGTGCAGGAGCCGCTCCGCGGCCCGGTACTGCTCGGTGGTGCTCATTGCTCTGCTCCTTCGACGGTGCGGGTGCGGGTGCGGTGCCGGTTCGGGCGGGTGGTGCTGCGGTGCGGTGCTGCGGCTCAGAGGCTGCGGCTCAGAGGCTGCGGGCGGTGATGTCGCCGTACGAGGTGGTCGCGTGGATCTCCAGCCGGTCGGCGGCGCCCCCGGTGTTCTGCAGCGCGTTGTGGATCCGGCCGTAGGAGGTGCCGGCGTCCAGGGAGGCGGCGGCTCCGGCGGCGGCGCCGACCGAGACGTCGCCGGACTCGGTGCGCAGCACGACCGTGCCGCGCACGGCCTCGGCGATGCTGATGTCGCCCTTCAGGGTGCTGATCTCCGCGGGACCGCCCAGGCGGCCGACCGCGATGTCGCCGGCCTGGACGGTGAGGCGGGCGCTCGCGGCCTCGTCGAGCTTGACCGAGGCCTGCGCGCCCTCGAAGGCGACGTCGCCGAGCCGTCCGACGCCCCGGAACTCGGCGGCGGCCGCCTTGGCCTCGATGCGGGAGCCGGCGGGGAGTTGGACGGTGACCTCGATGGACCCGGCGGCGCCGAGGATCCGGTTCTTCGCCTCGGGGACCTCGATGCGCAGGACGCCGTCGGCGTAGGCGATCGTCGTCTGCTCCGCGGTCTTGACGTCGCGGCCCTTCGAGGCGTCCGCGGGCAGGACCTCGACGGTGGTGTCGGCCCGGTCGGCGGCGATGAGGCGGATACGGCCGGCGGGGATGTCGAGGACGGCGGCGATCGGGGCGGTGGTGGCGAACTTCTGCATGGTTCTCTCCTGTGCGCTGCGGTGGTGCCGTTTGTTTCTGACAACGGAAAAGCTACGTTGCATTCCAATACCTGGCAACACACTCGTTGCATACTTCCCAGATAACAGCAGGTCAACTGCCCACTATCGTTGCAATGGCCTTGAATTCAATGCAACGCGAGACCTCTGCACGTTGCAATGAACTGGGAGTGAACGCTATGCTGGGGGCATCGCGGACCTACAGAGGGAGATCACGGTGCCGGGAGGCAGACTCACGCAGCAGGAGCGCCAGCAGATCGCGCTGGGGCTGGCAGACGGGCTCGCCTACGCGGAGATCGCGCGGCGTGTGGACCGGCCGACCTCGACGGTCACCCGCGAGGTGATGCGCAACGGCGGTCCCGCCTCCTACCGCTCCGACCTGGCCCACCGCGCCACCGAACGCCGTGCCCACCGGAGCAGGCAGGCCGCGCCCCGGGGGCCGCAGGCGTCCCCGCAGGCCGACGGGCGCGATGCCGAGGCCGTGCGCGCGTACGAGGAGACGTTCGCCGGCATCTTCATGCAGTCGGGCCTGTCCAAGATGACGGCGCGGGTCCTGGCCGCGCTCTACACCACCGACGCGGGCAGCCTCACCGCGTCCGAACTCGTCCGGCGCCTCCAGGTCAGCCCGGCCTCCGTCTCCAAGGCCATCTCCTTCCTCGAAAACCAGTCCCTCGTCCGCCGGGAGCCGGACGAGGGCCGCCGCGAGCGCTACGTCGTCGACGACGACGTCTGGTACCAGGGGATGATCGCCAGCGCCCGCGCCCACACCCTGCTCGTGGAGACGGCCCGGCAGGGCGTCGGCGTCCTCGGTCCGGGCACGCCGGCCGCCACCCGCCTCGAAAACATCGCCCGCTTCGTCGACTTCGTGAGCGAAGGCATAACTCGCGCCGCGGAGCAGGCCCGCGAGGTCCTCCACACGAAGCCCGCGCCGCAGTCCCCACAGGACTCCGTCTGAGGGCAGACGGGGCCCCTTTGCCTCTCTCCTGAACTTCACGTGCGTCGTTGCTGACATAGGCCGACGACGTCTGCAGAACTCTGGCCAGGCTCTGAAAACGCGGTGTGTTGAACGCGCGCCCCGGCCCGAAGAAGCTGTGAAGCACGATCCGGTCAGCTGTCCGCCGAGATCGAGACCAAGGAGAGTGCGCATGTCCCAGCACGGCTCGGGCGAAGACCGGCTGGACACCGATGTCGTCGTCGTGGGCGCGGGGCCCGTCGGGCTGATGCTCGCCGGTGAACTGCGCCTCGGCGGCGCCGCGGTGACCGTACTGGATCGCGGGCAGGCCCCGGCGCCACGGCCGCGGGCCTCCGCCCTGCACACCCGCACCATGGAGATCCTCGACGGCCGGGGCCTGCTCGACCCCCCGGGAACCCCGCCCCGCGAGATGCGGGGGCACGTCGGCCGGTGGGCGGCCTCCTCGGGCGCCGACGTGCGGCGCCGCTTGGAACTGCGCGGGCTCACCGTCACCGAGGAGCACGTGGAGGCGGAGGCGGTCGGACCCGAGGGCGCCGTACGCCTGCGCGGCCGCTACCTCGTCGGATGCGACGGCGGGCACAGCACCGTACGGCGCCTGACGGGGGCACGGTTCCCCGGCCGGGTGCTGTTCGCGGGCGACGCCGCCCACCGGCGGGTGCCGGCCGGCGGGAGGGCGCTCGACCTCGGCCTGCAGGACGCGGTCAACCTCGGCTGGAAGCTGGCGGCGGCCGTACGGGGCTGGGCGCCGCCCGGCCTGCTCGACAGCTACGACACCGAGCGGCGCGAGGCCGGCCGCCGGGTGCTGGCCACCATCAGGGCCCAGCCGCACCTGCTGCCCGGTGGCGGGCCCGGTACGGATCCTCCGCGCACTCTGCTGGGTGCCCGGATCCCGCACACCCGGCTGGTCACGCCCTGGGGACCCGTCATGACGACGACGGCCATGCTGCGCCCGGGCCGCGGGCTCCTGCTGGACCTCGTCGGCAACCCGGCCCTGCGCTGCGCGGCCCGCCCCTGGGCGGACCGGGTCGCCTTCGTCACCGCCCGGCCCGAGCCGGGCGCCCCGCCGGGCCCCCTGCACGGTACCGACGCGGTCCTCGTACGGCCGGACGGCCACATCGTGTGGACCGCACCGGACGGGTCCTGGACCGGCCTGCCGCGGGCCCTGCTGCGATGGTTCGGCGTCGCCGGGCAGGGACCGCAAGCCCTAACCGGAATCGACGACTGAGCCCGGCGAAACGAGGCCAGAGCTCTGCCCAAGGGCCGTCAAGTGGGGCGCGACCCGCCCTCCGGAACACGTCGGGACGCTCTGGGAAGGGTGAGGCCACAGCCGTGCTGCACCGCTGGATCGGCGCTCCGGCGCTCCGGTGCGGTACCCGGACCGATGATCCGGCCGGCACCGGCGAGACCGGGCGACCCCCACAACCAGGAGGCGACCGGGCCCCTTTCCATCCCCAAAACACCGTCCACCCTTCACAGAAGGCGGCACAAACCATGACACTACAGAACACAAGCACCTGGCTCGAACGGTTGCCCGATCTGCCCGCCCTGCGCGCTGCGGACACCGGGGCGCGCATACGGATCATCGAGCAGTACATCTGCCAGGAGCTCACGGAGACCCTCGACATCCCGCCGGCCTACCGGATCAACGTCCGTCGGCCGCTGCGCAGCCAGGGCGTGGATTCGATCATGGCCATCCAGCTCAAGCGGAAGCTGGAGACGGCGCTCGGCGTCACGGTGAAGGCAGCGGACCTGCTGCGCGACGACAGCGTGGCCGAGGTCGCCGCGCTGCTGTGCGCGCTGATGCCGGACCGCCGGGAGGCCCAGGCCCAGTTCGCCGCGACGGCCGGCGTGGGCCGATGAGTAAGGCCTCCGGGACGGCCCGGATCACCGCACCGGACCAGGACATGCACCTGTGGGTGTGCCATCCGGACCTGACGGAGGAGAACCAGGACGGCCTGGTCACGGACGAGCTCGACGCCAAGGAGCACAAACGGGCCGCCGCGTTCATCAGGCCGAACGACCGGCTGACCTACCTGTCGGCCCACATCGCGCTGCGGCGGCTGCTCTCCGCGTACACCGGCATCGCGCCGGGCCTGCTGAAGTTCGGCCGCGACGCCTGCCCCTGCTGCGACCGTCCTCACGGCCGGCCCGTGCTCCTCGACTCGCCGATCCCGCTGCACTTCTCCCTGTCGCACAGTCACGGGGTGGTCCTCATCGGGATCGCCACCTCGACCGTGGGCATCGACGTACAGCGGGTGCCGTCGCTGGAGACGACCGACCTGTGCTCGCCCGATCTGCACCCGGTGGAGCAGAAGGAGCTGGCCGCCATAGAGAAGGCGACGGACCGGCAACTGGCCTTCGGCCGGCTCTGGACGCGCAAGGAGGCCTACTTCAAGGGCCTGGGCACCGGGCTCGGACGCGAGCTGTCCGCCGACTACCTGGGCACGGACGAGAGCGAGGACGCGCCTGAGCGTCCCGAGGGCTGGATCGTCCAGAACCTGCCGAGCTGCCCCGCCCACGTGGCGGCGTCGGCCCTGCTCACCGACGGACCGCACGAGATCACCGCCCGCTTCGTGACGATGGAGATGCTGACCGCCGCCGACGCCCTGGAGCTGATCGCCGCGGAGCCGCCGATGTGCTCCGACTACGAACCGTCTGCCGACCGGTAGACGCAATGAACCAGACAACGGGGAGGAAGCAGCGCCGTGGTGACGACACAGCAGGCCGATAGGGTCGGCGCACCGCCCGACCGGCTCGGTGAACTGGCCCGCATCAAGGAAGAGACCCGCGAGGGCTCCAATCCGGCGGCCACCGAACGCCAGCACGCCAAGGGCAAGCTGACCGCGCGGGAGCGGATCGACCTCCTCCTCGACAAGGGGAGCTTCTCGGAGGTCGAGGGTCTTCGGAGGCACCGGGCGACCGGCTTCGGCCTGGAGGACAAGCGCCCCTACACCGATGGCGTGGTCACCGGCTGGGGCGAGGTCGACGGCCGCACCGTGTTCGTGTACGCCCACGACTTCCGGATCTTCGGAGGGGCGCTCGGCGAGGCCCATGCGCAGAAGATCCACAAGGTCATGGACATGGCCCTGGCCGCGGGGGCCCCGCTGGTCTCGCTGAACGACGGGGCGGGCGCGCGCATCCAGGAGGGCGTCTCCGCGCTCGCCGGGTACGGCGGCATCTTCCAGCGCAACACCAAGGCCTCGGGCGTGATCCCGCAGATCAGCGTGATGCTCGGGCCGTGCGCCGGCGGCGCCGCGTACTCGCCTGCGCTCACCGACTTCGTCTTCGCCGTCCGCGACATCTCGCAGATGTTCATCACGGGTCCGGACGTGGTGCAGGCGGTCACCGGGGAGGAGGTCACGCAGAACGGCCTGGGCGGCGCCGACGTACACGCCGGGGTCTCGGGCGTGGCCCACTTCGTGTACGACGACGAGGAGACCTGCCTCGCCGAGGTGCGCTACCTGCTCTCCCTGCTCCCCTCCAACAACCGCGAGCTGCCGCCGGACGTGCACAGCGAGGACAGCGAGGACCGGCACTGCGACGCGCTGCTCGACAAGGTTCCGGCCGACGGGAACCGCTCGTACGACATCCGCGAGGTGATCGCGGAGATCACCGACGACGGCGACTACATGGAGGTCCACGCCGGTTGGGCGCCGAACCTGGTCGTGGCGCTGGCCCGGCTCGGCGGCCAGGTGGTGGGGATCGTCGCGAACCAGCCCGCGGCCATGGCCGGGGTCCTCGACATCAAGGCGAGCGAGAAGGGCGCGCGGTTCGTGCAGTTCTGCGACGCCTTCAACATCCCGCTGGTCACCCTCGTCGACGTGCCGGGGTTCCTGCCGGGCGTCGACCAGGAGCACCAGGGCATCATCCGGCGCGGCGCGAAGCTGCTGTACGCGTACTGCAACGCGACGGTGCCGCGGATCTCCGTGGTCCTGCGCAAGGCGTACGGCGGTGCGTACATCGTGATGGACTCCCGCTCGATCGGGGTGGACATCGCGCTGGCCTGGCCGACCAACGAGATAGCCGTGATGGGGGCCGAGGGCGCCGCCAACGTGGTCTTCCGGCGGGAGATCGCCGCCGCCGACGATCCCGAGGCGATGCGCCGGCAGAAGATCGAGGAGTACAAGACCGAGCTGGTGCACCCCTATTACGCGGCCGAGCGCGGTCTCGTCGACGACGTGATCGACCCGCGCGAAACCCGCTCGGCACTGATCCGCTGCCTGTCGATGCTGCGTACCAAGGACGCCGCGCTGCCCCGCCGCAAGCACGGCAACCCGCCCCAGTGAGGAGGACCCGGAGATGACCGAGGTACACGACGCGGTACGCGAGAAGCACCAACCGTTCCTGGTGCGGGTGGAGAAGGGCAGCGCGAGCCCGGAGGAGGTCGCCGCGCTCACGGCCGTCCTGCTGGCCAGGGCCGCGGAACCGGATCCCGGCGCGGACCACGGCCCCCTGCGGCGGCCGGCGGCCCGCTGGCGCCGCCCCGAGCGGGGCGGCGGCTTCGACGGACCCCGTACGTGGCAGGCCCGCACGCACGAGCCGAACGCCTGACGCCCCCGAGACCTGACTCCGAGAAGGGACAGAGCATGTCTTCGACCAACGACGATCTCGTGGCGCACCTCTCCGGCCAACTGCGGGAGCTCACCGACCGCAGCGAGATCTCCCGGCTGTGCGACCGCTACGTGAGCCACATGGACCGGGACCGGGACAGCGACGCGTGGCTCGGCTCGGTCTTCACCGAGGACGTCGTCCTCAGCTTCCCCTTCGGCGAGTACAAGGGCATCGAGGGGCTCGTCGCCTTCCAGGAGATGGGCCGTTCGAGCTTCGCCCAGAGCCATCACGTCAGTGCGAACCACGACATCGACCTCGACGGCGACCGGGCCCGGGTCCGGGCCCACACGCTGGCCGTGCACGTCAAGCGGCGCGAGGACCCGGGGACGCACTTCGACGTCGGCGGCCACTACGAGGCCCTGGTGGTGCGCACCCCGGAGGGCTGGCGCATCCAACGGTTCTCCTACGAGGTCGTGTGGAGCAACGGCGAGGCCCCCGCGGTGGGGGCCGGAGCCTGAGGCGGGCCGGTCGGCGCGGGGGTGTCCGCGGGCAGGACGGCCCTCGCGCGCAGGCCGGAAAGGCCTGTGCGCAGACCGAGTTCGAGGCGGCCTCCCGAGGCGCCGAGCAGGGCGGCGGCGATCGTCAGTCCGAGGCCGCTGCCCCGGCCGCCGCGGCCCGCGCGGCCGCGCCAGAAGGGTTCGCAGGCGTGGGCGATCTCCTCGAGCGACATCCCCGGGCCCTCGTCGCAGACGTCCACGGCCACCTCGCCGGGGGCCTCGCGGCCCACCGACACCCGTACGGTCCCGCCCCGCGGGGAGACCTTGAGGGCGTTGTCCAGCAGGACGTCGAGGGTCTGCTCCAGCGTGCCGGGCTGCTGGACGAGGGACGCCCGCTCTCCGATGATCTCCAGGTGCGTGCCGCCGGCCCGCGCCGCGGCGGACCAAGCCTCCACGCGCAGGCCGGCGACGGCCAGGGCGTCCGCGGTCTCGGCCCGGGCCACGGCGTGCTCGACCGCGCCCCAGGCCAGTACCTGTTCCAGGACCTCGGAGAGCCGCGCCACTTCGCTCAGGATGGCCGCCACCTCCCGGCCCGGGGCGGGATCGGCCGCGTCGAGGTAGCGGTCCTGGAGGAGTTCGAGGCGCAGTCGTACGGAGGACAGCGGGCCGCGCATCTGGTGGGCGGCGGCCACCACGACCGTGGGCGGCTCCGGCTCCCACGCGGGGGGCGCGTTCACGGCGTTCACGACGCCTGCGGCTGCGGCTGCGGCTGCGGCTGCGGCTGCGGGACGGTCAGGCGGTAGCCGACGCCCCGGGCCGCCTCGATCCAGTCGTTGCTGCCGAGCTTGCTGCGCAGGGAGCCCACGTGGACGTCCAGCGTGCGGGTGGAGCCGAACCAGTTCTCGTCCCAGACCCGCGCCATGATGTCTTGGCGTTCCATGACCGTGCCGGGTTCCTCCAGCAGCATGGCCAACAGCTCGAATTCCTTGCGGGTGATGCGTACTTCCGTGCCGTCCAGGTACACCTTGCGGGCACGCCGGTCCAGGCTGAGCGGGCCCGCCCGCAGGATGCCGCCGGCCCGGTCGGCCCCGGCTCCGTGCTCGTCCGCGCGTTCTCCTTCGTCTGTCTGTGCGGGTGCGGGTGCGGGATCGTGGTCGTGTACGGGACCGGGCCCGGGCACCGGTCTGTGCGCGGCGGCGGCGCCGTCGTGCCAGGGGCAGTCGCCGGAGCGCCGGAAGACGGCCTGGATGCGCGCCATCAGTTCGTAGCGGCCGAAGGGCTTGGCCACGAAGTCGTCGGCGCCCATGTGCAGGGCCATCACGCGGTCGAGTTCGTCGGCCCGGCCGCTCAGCGCGATGACGGGGACGCAGGAGCGCTCCCGGATCTGCCGGCAGACCTCGTGACCGGCCAGGTCGGGCAGGCCGAGGTCGAGCAGGACCAGGGCGGCGTCGTCCAGCTGCTCCAGGGCCGCCGCCCCGGTGCCGGCGATGCACGTGGCATAGCCGTGCACGGTCAGCGCCTGCTCCAGAGCCTCGGCGATTCCGTCGTCGTCCTCGACGATCAGTACGTTCCTCATCGGTGCCTCCCGGTCCGGTCCGCTGCCCGCGAGTGGACCCCACTTCGGGACAGTACCGCCGCCGGAAGGCCTCGGACGGGGCGCGAGAGCGGGCCGAGAGCGGGGCGCTAGCGGGCCTCCACCTGGGCTGACGCCCACCGGGCGCCGCGCCCCCGTTCGGTCAGGGACGCGCCTGCGGGACGGGGACCGCCCGGGCCGCGCGCAGGGGCATGAACCGGCGGGCGGTCTCTTCCGCCTCGGCCAGCGAGGCGAATCCCCGGTCGCGGGCCGCCGCTTCCAGGGCAGCCGGGCTGCCGGAACCCCAGATCTCCCGGAGGTGCCCGCGGACCTCGCTCACCGGGATCCGGCGGGCGGCGCCCCCCGGTCCGCTCGCCGCTGCGGACTCGCCCAGCCGGTCGATGGCGGCGACCGCGTTGGTGCTCGCCGCCCACACCGCGTCCGCATGGCGCAGCTCCGCGGGCACCCCGTGGAAGGGGGCGTCTCCCGGTGCGCTGCGGAAGGAGCGGACGAGCAGGGTGAGCAGCCGGTGCCAGGGGGTTCCGGAGCGCCGCTCGCCGGGGGTCAGCCAGTGCTCCCACGCCTGGGCGGGGAGCAGGTCCGCGGTGATGCCCGCGCGTGCGGCGGACTCCAGCGCACAGGTCTCCAGCTCCGATTCCCCCGCCGGCAGGAGGTTCCCGGCGATCCGGTGCAGGGTGAAACCCCGGTAGCGGGCGGGGAAGTCGGGCGCGTAGAGCTGCTGGAAGCGGAGCACGTCGAGCTCCCGGACGGCCGGGTGGCGCGATGCTCCCGGTGTGGGCCGGAACGTGCTGCGCCATTGCGCGCGACGGCTCGTGGGCGTGAGGAACCAGGCGGGTACGAGCAGGGGCTCGGGTGCGGGCGGCGCGGCGGACGCGGGCGCTTCCTGGGCCAGCCAGGACAGGGCCAGCAGGGAGTCCACGCGCTGCAGATCGGTGGTGGAGCGGGTCCGCCGGGCGTACGCGCGCAGGGCCGCCGCGGCCTCGCCGGTCTCTTTCGCGTGCTCGCCGGCCAGCCGGATCAGCGCGGGCCAACAGCGCTCGGCGGAGTGCATCGAGCCGGCGAGATCGAGGAGGGTGTCGCCGGTGGCGGGGTTGAGGATCCGGTCGGTGACGGCGTTGGCGACCGTCCAGCGCACGGTGACCAGCGCGACGGTGGGGTGCCCGTGGGTGTGCGTGGGCCGGTGTGCGGCGACCTCGGCGTCGCCGTCCAGGGTGCCCTGGACGAACATGCCGAAGACGAGGCCGATGCCCCGCATGCCGTACGGCCACAACTCCGCGGCGCGCAGGGCGCCCAACCCGGCGGCGCCGACGACCGCGGTGCCGTCGGCGAGGAGGTCGAGGATCTCCTCGTGGGACACCGGGGTGCCGTGGCACTGGACGCCGTCGAGGAGGACGACGGTGTCCCCGGGGCCGGTGCCGAGGGCGAGCAGATCGCCGTGGCGGGCCGGCGGGTGGAGGACCGATCCGGGGTACGCGGCGCGGACCTCGTCGGCGCCGAGGGCGGCTCCGACGAACACGTGGGTGGTCATCGGCGCTCCCCGGGCAGGTGTACGGGGCCGGCGCCGGTGGCGGGGCTGGTGAGGCCCGCGGCGACGACCTTGACGACACGGAAGTCGGTTTCGGTGCTGAGGTCCACGGCCACCGGCCGGTGGCCGGTCACCGCGGTGACCAGGCCGGCGAGCCAGCGCATCTCGTCGGTGTCCTCGGCGAACTCGGCGGCGTGGGCGGCGGCTTCCCGCCAGTCGAGGAGTCGCCCCGCGGGCGCCCCGGCGGTGCGGGCGGCGCGCGGCGGCGTCGCGCGGGCCCGGGACGCCGTGGCCGGGCCGTCGCCCACCAGGGCGCGCAGCCGGTCGCGGGCGGCGCCGGTCAGCGCGCGGCCGAGGGCGATGCCGGGGTCGCTGTGCACGCCGACGGCGGTGACGGGCACGGGGAAGGACTTCGACCACAGGCCCACCGAGAAGCAGGGCAGCGCCCAGCGGTTGGCGCGGCGGGTGAGGGTGACGCGGACTCCGGCGGCGGCGAGGCGGGCGAGCACCTCGGCGCAGAGCGGGTCGTCCACGCCGGCCGGGTCGACGGGACCGGTGGTGTCGAGGCCGTCCGGGGCGGGGGAGGCCGGGGCCGGGGCGGCGGCCGGGGCGAGGGCGCAGTCCTGCTCGATGACCTTGTAGAGCGCGTGGACCACGGTCTCCTCGTAGCTGTTGCCGCCGGCCAGTCCGTCGGCCGTGGTGCGCAGCAGCGGGGGCAGCCACTCGGTGCCGGTTTCCTCGCCCGCGCGGACGCAGGCCCGGGGGGCGGGTACGGGGGCGCCGGTGACCAGGTCGGCGGCGATGACCCAGTCCAGGGGGGTGTGTTCGCTCAGCAGGCTGCCGGGCGGCAGGGGCAGGGCCCGTACGTCGTAGGGCAGGGCGAGCTCGCGCGCGGGTGTGCGCAGCACTTCGGCGGGCGGGCAGGCGTACTCGGCGTGCCAGAGCTCCACGGACTCCATGACGGCGGAGATCCGGGCGAGCAGGGGGGTGGCTCCGCGGCCGTAGGCGAGCGGCCGGGTCCGGGCGGCGGGCCGGACCGCGGCGACGACCGGGATGCCGAGGGTGTCGAGGCCGGTGACATCGGCGATCCGGGTGATCCCGAAGGAGTCGCGGAGCTCGTCGAGGCGGGCCCAGGTCTCCTCGGGGTGGCGGACCCGGTGTGTCCCGGCGAAGTGCACCTTCTTCACGCGTCGTCCTCCCCTGCCCCGTCCCGGAGGCCGTCGGTCGCCGTGTTCGCGGCTCCTGCTCCACCAGCGTGCGCGAGCGACGGCCAGGCGACCGGCAAGGGAACGGCAGAGGTTCGACACGGCTGATGAAAACCCCTTCCCCCCGGGGCCCACAGCGGGACAAGAGGGGTAGGCGGGGGCCGTACGGGACCGGGTTCCATCGCCGCTCTAGCGGCCTGTGCTGACAATGCACCGGTTATGCCGTGCAGGGAGCAGGAGGGGAGCCGCCGATGTCCCAGCGAGAGCGCGGCCGGCAGGTGACGGTCGTCGAGCGGATGACCACGACCGGGGATCCCTCCTCGTTCGAGCGGGCACTCGTCGGCTACGCGCGCCACCGGGAGTCCGCCAAGGGCTTCGAGGCGCTCGTGACGGCTGCCTGCCCGGAGCACCCCGGCAGCTACGTCCACCTCGACCAGTGGAGCACCCTGGACCGGCTGCTCCAGGCCTCGCACGAGGCCGGTCACGAGGACGGGCCGTCGCCGGTACGGCACCCCGGGCTCGGTCCGGGAACCACCTCCACCAGCGAACTGATGGTCACCGTCGGGCGGATGACGGTCGGAGGCGAGCTCTCGGACGCCGCCCACGTCGTGCTGGTCCGGGCCGTGCTCGACGGCCCGCCGAAGCAGTTCGAGCTCGACTTCGGCGCCCTGGTCGCGCAGTGCGTGTCGGACAGCGGTTTCGGCGGCAGCGATCTGCTCCGCTCGGCCGCCGACCCCCGGGTGTACCTGGGCGTGCTGTGGTGGCTGGACGCCGAGGCCTGTGCCCGGGTGCGCGCCGGCGACGGCTACCGGAACCGGCTGGCGGGGCTGTCCGCCGCGGCGGAGGTCAGCGAGGAGCCGACCCGGGTCCTGCGCGTGGCCTGAGCTCCCCTCCTGTGTCCGGCCGTTACGGGATCCAGCCCGCCTCCTCCGCGATGCGGATGGCGTCGATCCGGTTGCGGGCGTTGAGCTTGTCCACGATGGCCGTCAGGTAGTTCCGTACCGTGCCCTCGCTCAGGAAGAGCTGCTCGGCGATCTCACCGGCGTCGGCGCCCCGGGCGGCCAGCCTGAGCACCTGCGTCTCGCGCGGGGATATCGGATTGTCCAGGGCCTCCCAGGCGCTGAGGGCGAGATCGGGATCGATCACCCGCTGTCCGTTGGCCACGGCCCGTACGGCCTGGGCGAGCCGGGCCGGCGGGGAGTCCTTGAGCAGGAACCCCGAGACGCGGGCGGCCATCGCCCGGCGCAGGGTGCCGGGCCTGCCGAGGCTGGTGAGGATCAGCGTGCGGCAGGCGGGCAGGCGTTCGCGCAGTTCGGCGGCCGCGGTCAGCCCGTCCATTCCGGGCAGGTCGATGTCGATGATCGCCACGTCGGGGCGCGATTCGAGTGCGGAGGCCACGATGAGGTCACCGCGGTCCACGGAGGCGACCACCTGGAAGTCGGGTTCCAGTTCGAGTAGTGCGATGAGTGCGCCGCGGACCATGTGGACGTCCTCGGCAAGAAGCAGCGACAGCATGGTTGTTCCCCCGTATACCCCTCGTGCCGGTCGGCTCGCGCCGGTTCAGCCGGCTCGACGTTCCAGCGCCGCGACGGACGCTCTTCCTGCGCTCCCGTCGTACCCGCGTCCCTGTGGGCCGACGCTGTCCGGGGGGTCGGGGGCGACTGGCCTCATCGGCGCCCTCGCCGTCACCCGGAACCGGCCCTGCGGTTCGATGCCCGCGGTCAGCGTCCCGCCGATCGCAGTGAGCCTCGTGTCCAGGTTGCCCAGCCCGCTGCCCCGGTCCGCGGGGTCCGCGAGCCCGACGGCCACCACCCCGTCGTTCTCCATCACCAGTTCCACCATCTCCCCGTCGACCGCCGCCCTGATGGTGCAGGACTGCACCTTGCTGTGCCTGAGGATGTTGGTCACGCCCTCGCGCAGGGCGGTCGCCAGCACGGTGTCCACCAGCGGGTGGAGCCGCCCGCAGTCGATGTCGACCTCCGCCTCCACGCCGGCCGAGGCCATCACGTCGGCCACCGAGACGGCCTCCGCCGCCAGCGACATGTCGCGGTATCCGCGGGCGACCGCACGTACGTCGACGAGGGCCTGGCGGGACACCCCGAGCACGGAGACGACCTCTTCGCGTGCCCGCTCGGGGTTGTTGACGACGACCCGCTGGATCAGCTCGCACTTCAGCGAGATGGCCGAGAGGCTGTAACCGAGGAGGTCGTGCAGGTCCCGCGCGAACCTCAGTCGTTCCTGGATGACGGCCATCCGCGCCATCTCCGCACGGGCCTCGTGCACTTCGTTGACCAGGTCGGTCAGCCGGGTGAGGCCGTACACCACCAGTCCGGTCAGTGCGGTGGAGATGGTCGAGTACGCGAGGTCCAGCACGGTGCCGCCCTGGCCCACCGCCCACCACAGCACCACGCCCGAGATGGCCGCGAAGGAGGGCCAGGCGATCCTGGGCGGTGCGAGCAGCAGCACCGAGGCGCTCAGGGGGCCCGCCACGCTGCCCCACGCCACGTTCAGCCAGACCAGGGGCAGGAAGGTCAGGAATAACTGCACTCCCAGGGCCGCGCACTTGCGGCCGGTGGACCAGCGCCGGGCCTTCGGCGAGGTGAGGACCAGTTGGAGGCCGTAGAGGACCAGGACCGCCGCCGCGCAGACGAAGAGCTCGCGCCGCTGGTCGCGCAGCGCGTATTCGACGTTGAGCAGGGTGACGATTCCGTACCCGGACAGGACGGTGACCACGATGCCCTGCGCGAGGCGCGGGGCCAGCACGTCGGTGACCCGCCCGCGCTTGTCCGGATTCAAGCTTTCCGCTTGCTCGGTTCCCTGAGCTAGGTCGTTGTCCGCAGTCCGGAAACGGCCCGTCATATGCTCACTCCTCGGTAGGGAAAACGAGAGGGTCCGAGTCCGCACTATATGCCGAGCCCGCCGAAGATCGGAGAGGTAGCAGAGAGCTGATCTCCAAGGGGATCCGGAAGGGCATCCGGAAGGACAACTACTAGGGCATCTACAAGGGCAGCGGAACCCCGTTGAGTTCACGGAATGCGGTGGGGGTATTCCGCTGACCGAGACGCACCGGTACGTCGAAAAGGCGTCCGGGGGCGAACCTGGCGTAAAACGGGCGCAGTCCGGGCACCAGGGTCTTGACCACGGGTATGCCCACGTCGGGCCGGGTCTGGTCGAGGACCAGCAGCTCCATCCCGTGCGACTCCAGCAGGGTCCGCAGGTGCGTGACGTCGTCGAGGAGGTCCGCGTTGCGTCCGGCGTACCGCCAGGACGCGGGGGTCCGCCCGGTCTGCGCCGGGTCCGCGAAGAGCTGCGGCTGTCCGGGCAGGGCCGTACCGGAACCGCCGGGGGCGGGCAGCATCTGCACCATCTCGGTGAGCGCCCTGCGCAGCGCGAGCCGCGGGTCGAGGTGGGCTCCGAACCCGTAGACGAACTCCTCTTCGGGGCCGCCGGTGCGCCGGGAGACGGCCGCCACGACCGGGATTCCGAGGTCGGAGGTGAGGTCGAGGGCCCAGACCTGGTGGCCGGCCCGGTCGAGCGCCGATCTGGTGGCCGCCAGCCAGGGCTCGTCGAAGGAGTCGAGGTCGAGGCCGGGCAGGCTCAGCCGGTTGTACCACCACAGCGCCACGGCGTCCCGCTCGACGAGTTCGAGCACGCCCTGGACCACCGCGTCCTCGAGACTGCCGCCCGCGGCGTTGCCGTTGGAGTCGGCCCACAGGCCGTCCCGGGAGGCGCCCGCGCCCGTGTCGAAGTACAGGGTGGAGGTGGGCAGCAGCCGGTGGGCCCCGGCGGTGAGCGACCAGACGGGGGTCCACTCGGTCTCGGCTGCGGGGTCGAAGGGCCGGCTCACCCGGTGGAAGGGGGCCTGCAGGGCGTTCCAGCGCGCCCGGTCGGCGTACTGCCGCTCGTCGAACAGCTGGTACGCGTTGGGGTGGACGGCCGCGGCGCCCAGCCCGGCCAGCGACTCGCGGATGACCAGCTCGTCGCCCTGGCGGGCGGCGCTGTAACGTTCCGCCGCCTCGCAGAGCGCGCTCGCCCGGGCCTCGGTGGCGGTCGCCCCCTTGCCTCCGCTGCGGGCCCGCAGGACCTGGTGGACCCCGGCCAGCGAGTGCCCGCGCAGGGCGAGGTTGTGACCGGAGTCGTAGGCGTGCAGTCCGTCGGGCAGTCCCGGGACCGGGCGGACGTTCGTCACGATGCCGGTGACCGGGCTGATCAGATGGCGGTTCTCGATGAGGATGCCCTCGGCGCAGACGGCCCGGTCGTTGCTGCCGGTGCCCTCCGCCTTCGGCCGGGAGGCCAGGGCGAGGGGCCGCGCCGTCCGCCGGGCGACCAGCGAGGGGTCCCCGCAGTCGGGGCACTGCGGCCGGCGCAGCACGGTGTGGTGGGCGGTGCTCAGGTTGAGGCTGTCCAGGACGCACACCGACCGCTGCTCCGGGTAGCGCAGTCCCGCGAGCCACTTCGACAGCTCCAGCACGGCGCACTGCAGTCCCAGGGACCGTACGGCCGAGAGGGTCGGGGCGGGTCGCGGCGCCGGCCCGTCCAGGCCCAGGGCGCGCTGTACGGGGAGTTCCCCGGCGCGGTGCTCGGAGAGCCGGTGGGCCAGGCAGGACCAGCAGGGCCCGTCGGGTCCGTCGGTGGCCGGCGAGAAGAACGGGCCGGTCCAGGGATCGGCGCCGAACGGCCTGGCCAGCAGCCAGGACCGGCCCTGGCGGCGCAGCCGCTCGGAGACGGACCTCAGCCCGGGGTCCAGGTAGTCCGCGCACACCACCAGGGCCAGCGGGGTGTCGGCGTCCTCGTCCACGGCGTTGAGCCCGGAGGCGGCGCAGGCGGCCCGGACCTCGGCGGCGTTCACCCCGCCGACCGGGATCACGGCGACCGGCGCCGTGCGGACCTCGGCCGTCGCCTCGTACCCGTCGAGGCCTGCCCGGTCCCAGTAGGCCTGGGCCAGGGCGGTGTCCCCGCCGGCCGGGTCGGCGCCGGCGGTGTCGGCTCCGCCGTGTCGGTACCCGACCAGATTGGCCTGCGCGAGGCTCCGCAGCGCCCGCCCCACCTCGGCGACCGGCATGGTCGCCGAGGCGGCCCTGAGTAACGCGTCCAGGGTGTGGCTGCCGTCGAGCAGCGGGACCAGGCTCTCTATGCCGGCGCCGCGCAGGACGGTCACGCCCTGGTCGGACAGGACGAACGCGGCCTCGCCCGGGACCGCTTCGGCCCGCACGTGGCGCTTGAAGGCCACGAAGGGGCCCGCCTGGGGCTCCCGCGGGGGCGTCACGCCGCGACCTGGAGGTCGGCCTGGTCGGTGAGGTTGCCGCCGATGCAGGTGCCGCAGCGCAGGCAGCTGGACATCGAACCGGTGACGGCGCTCAGATCGTCGATGGAGAGGGTCGCACCGGCCGTCCAGTCCACTCCCTGGGCTTCGAGTCCGAACTCCAGCAGGACCCCGGCCGGGTCGGCGTCGAAGCGCTGTCCGAGCTTCGGTTCCAGAGCGGTACGGGCGGCGAGTTCCGCGAAACGGAAAAGTTCCTGGGCCACGTTCATGACATCCCCCTGAGACGAACGGTGCTGCGCTGGTGTCTGCTTGGGACGAGAGTCTGGAGGGGGACCTCACAGAACCGGCAGTGCCACGTTCACCGGCCGCGTATGACATTTTCATGATTCACCTCGTGCGCACCTCACTGGGCCGCCGGAGGCCTCTGCTGCGACGCTGTTTGCCTGACTCCAAAGGGGTCGTCGCACACTGTCCGGCGTCCGTGGCCCGATGAGGGAGAGCGCACAGATGGAGATCAAAGTACTCGGGTCGCTCACTGCCCAGGAGCGCGGCGTCTCGGTGGTTCCGACCGCTACGAAGCCCCGGCAACTGCTGGCCCTTCTCGCCCTGCACGCCGGCCGGGTCGTCACCGTGCCGACGCTGATGGAGGAGATCTGGGGCGAGGACATCCCCCGCAGCGCCACCACGACGCTGCAGACCTACATCCTCCAGCTGCGCCGGAAGATCGGCACCGCCCTGGAGCGGGACCCGGCGCTCGACGCCAAGGAGGTCCTCGTCACCCGGTTCGGCGGCTACCTGCTCCAGGTGCCTCCGGGCCAGGTCGACGCCCACGAGTTCGAGCGGCTCGCGGGGCAGGGCCGGGCGGCCTACGACATCGGCGACTACCGTGCCGCGTCCGACCTGCTCGGCCGCTCGCTCGCGCTGTGGCAGGGGCCGGCGCTGGTCGACGTACGCGCGGGATCGATCCTCGAGCTCGAGGTGCTCCAGCTCAACGAGGAGCGCACGGCCGCCCTGGAGCGGCGCATCGAGGCCGACATCCGGCTCGGGCGCTGCGCCGAGGTGATCCCCGAACTGCGAGTGCTGGCGGCCCGCCATCCCCTCCACGAGGGCTTCTGCGGGCAGCTGATGCGCGCCCTGCACCGCTCGGGCGGGGGCTGGCGTGCTCTCGAGGCCTACCAGAAGCTGCGGGCCTCGCTCGTACGCGAACTGGGGCTGGAGCCGTCCGCTCCGCTCCAGCAGTTGCACCAGGCCGTGCTCTCCGGCGATCTGGCCCGGACCGATCCGGCCGGCTCGACGATCCCCCGCCGGCTCCAGCCGATCGCGGCGGCCGAATAGCGGCGAAGCCGAAGCCGAAGCCGAATTCCCGGTCGGCTCCGACGGGAAAAGCAATTCGGCGCCCGCACCGATTGGTTCGGTCCTTTCCCCGGAATGGCGTCCGGCATCTGCGCCGGGCATGTGCGCGGCGGGAACCGCCGCCGTGGTCGTGGAGCGGCGGCGGTTCGCCGTGGCGGGATCACGCCGGGAGCGGGATTACGCCGGAAGCGGGCTCACGCCGGGAGCGGGGTCCGCAGCCCGTCCAGCCAGCTCTGCCACGCAGCGGCGTGCAGCGGGGCGCCGGCCGGAAGGGACCCGCCCGTCCAGGCGGTGACGGGGCGCAGGCCGTGGAGGGCGTTGACCACCCAGACCTCGCGTCCGGCCAGCGCGGACAGCCTGCGCCGGACGGGCCGTACGGTCACGCCCGTGCGCGCCGCCCGGTCGAGCAGCAGCGAGGCGGTGACCCCGGGGAGCACGGGGAGCTCGGCGGGCGGATGGCACAGGACGTCCTCCTCCCACCACAGGAGCGAGGAGTTGGCCGCTTCGAGCACCACTCCGTCCGCGGTGACCAGGAGCGCCTCGTCGGCGTCCGCGGCCGTGGCCCTGGAGCGGACGGCCGCCAGGGCGCCCAGGTCCGGCCCCTTGTGACGGGGCGTCCGGCGCGGGTCGCAGACGGCCAGTCCCCAGACCCTGGCCGTCGTGGAGCGCGCGGGCGCGGGGCGCAGCCGGTACAGCAGCCGGTGGCCGCCGGGCAGGGCCGTGTCCGGGGACGCGTCCGGGGACCCGGTTTCCAGCTCCACGCGCGGGAACCAGTGGCCGGCCTCGCGGGGCAGCAGGGCCGCCATCGCGGTCCAGAAGGTGTCCAGGAGTGCGACGGGCACGCCGGCAGTCTCGGTGCAGGTGGCGGTGAAGCGGCTGCGGTGCCGGTCCAGGGCGCGGACCCGGCCGTCGTCGACCAGCCAGGAGTCCGCGGCGAGGAGCGTGCCCGGGGCGTCCGTCGCGGGGACCTCGCGCAGGGCGCCGTACCGGGTGAGCGCGAAGAGGCGGTCGGCGCGGCCCGGCGCGGTGGGCGGGGGCTGCGGGCTCGGCGCCGTCGGTGCGGTGGGCCCCGTCGGTGCGGTGGGCCCCGTCGGGCCGGTTGGCCCGCTCAACGGGACACCGGGGGCGCGGCGGATGCCGCCGCTTCGCGGCCGGGGAAGCCCCTGCCGAGGAGGCGGAGCAGCGGGGTCGTCTTCGTGATGGTCTCCTCGTACTCGTCGGCGGGGTCGGAGAGCGCGACGATGGCGCCGCCGACTCCGTAGCGGATGCCCTCCTCCGTCACGACGGCGGTGCGGATGACGATGCTGAGGTCGGCGCCGCCGCACAGGGAGAAGTAGCCGATCGCTCCGGAGTACACGCCGCGCGGGCCCTCCTCCAGTTCGTCGATGATCTGCATCGTACGGATCTTGGGGGCGCCCGTCATCGAGCCGCCCGGGAACGCGGTGCGCACGCACTCCACGGCGCTCACTCCGGGGCGCAGGGTGGCCCGTACGGTGCTGACGAGCTGGTGGACCGTGGCGAAGGTCTCCACGTCGAACAGCTTGGGCACGTGGACCGAGCCGACCTCCGCGCACCGGCCGAGGTCGTTGCGGACCAGGTCGACGATCATCAGGTTCTCGGATCGGTCCTTCTCGTTGGTCCGCAGATCGGCCCGCAGCGCCTCGTCCTCCTGCGCGGTGGCGCCGCGCGGCCGGGTGCCCTTGATCGGCTTGGACTCGGCCAGCCCCTCGGCGGTGACGCGCAGGAACCGTTCCGGCGAGGTGCTGAGGACGGCGAGGTCCTCGAAGAGGAGCAGCGAGGCGAACGGCGCCGGGCTGGTGCGGCGCAGGAACCGGTACCCCTCCCAGGGGTCCACCTTCGCCTCGCTGTGCAGCTCGTTGGTGAGGCAGACCTCGTAGGTCTCGCCGGCGGCGATGTCCTCCTGGCTGCGCCGGATGCGGTCCAGGTAGGCGTCCCGGTCGTGGCGCAGGCTCAGATCGCCGGCGTCCACCGGCTGCGCGGGCACGTCGGCGTCCGCCGTCCGGCCGGCGTGGGCGCGCAGCCGGCCGGCGGTGGTGTGCAGCCACGCTCGGGCGGAGGCGTCGAGGGCGAGGGCCTCTGCGTCGGCGGCGGCGGCGGCGGATCCGGGGTCGGCGGGGGCCAGGGCGAGCAGGTGCGTGGTGCCGGTCAGGTGGTCGAAGGCCAGGGCGCGGGCCGCGAACACCATCGTGGCGTCGGGCTGCTGCGAGCGGTGGACGACCGGGCCCGCCCCGCACTGCGCCTTCAGTTCGTAGCCGAGGTACCCGACCCAGCCGAGGGCGAAGTTGCAGGGGTTCTCGGCCCGGTCGGGCAGGTCCACCCGCAGGGACTTCAGGTCCTCGTCGATCCAGTCGAAGAAGGGGCGCTGCGCGACCTGCGCGCTGCGGACGCCGTCCCGCTCGGACACGACGGTGACCGTGCCGGCCGCCACGTCGGCCGTGGCCACGCGGGCCAGGTCGCCCGAGGCGTCCCCCATGATCGAGAAGCGGCCCGTGGCGCCGTCGCTGCGGCTGCTGTCGAGCCAGAAGGCGTGGTTCCCGCCGCGCAGCAGCTCGTCGAAGACGATCTCGGGGTCCCATGCGGTGGGCAGCCGCTCGGTGAGGACGCGCAGGTGCCGGCTCGGGGCGGGGCGGGCGGGCGCGGCGGCGGGCGCGGCCGGTGCGAGCGGCCGCGCGCCGGGGTGCTCCTCCTGCCAGCGGGCCGTGAGCTCGCGGAAGTTGCGCATCATCAGCAGTCCGTGCTCGCTGCTGATGGATTCCGGGTGGAACTGCACGCCCCACAGCGGGCGCTCGCGGTGGCGCAGGCCCATGAGGATGCCGCCCGGCGCCCACGCGGTGGCCTCGAAGACGTCCGCGGGCAGGTCGGCCACGGTGAGGGAGTGGTAGCGCACGACGTCGAAGGGCGAGGGGATCCCGGCGAAGAGGTCCGTCCCGGAGTGCTCCACGGGGGAGACCCGTCCGTGCCGGGGTTCGGGGGCCCGCCGGACGGAGCCGCCGCCGAGGTGGGCTATGCCCTGGTGGCCGAGGCACACGCCGAGGACCGGGCGGTCCGCCGCGCGGACGATCTCGGTGCAGATGCCGAAGTCCTCCGGGCGCTCGGGGGTGCCGGGTCCGGGAGACAGGACGACGTTGTCGAACTCCTCCAGATGGCTGATTCTCCACCCCGGCTCATCGTTGCGGATGACGACGGGCTCCTGCCCGTTGGCCTCCGCCAGGAGGTGGAACAGATTGAAGGTGAAGGAGTCGTAATTATCCACCAGGAGAGTGCGCATGCTCACCTCACGAGGTCATGGAGGGACGGATTCGACAGCCGGATCCGATAGAAAGATCTGATGACTGAATTCCGGACGGACTACGCAGCCCGGGAAAGATCGCCTCGATGGCCCCCCGGATAAACCGGCGCCGCGCGCAGGCGCTACAGCCGGTCAATGCATACCGGCCCTGAGCTCCCGATTCCCCGCCAGGGAAATCGGGGAATGAATGATCTCCCCGTTCAACACGGGCAGACCCTACAGGGAGTCCCTGTTCAGTCAAACATTTTCCGCGTCCCGCAACCGCCCCCGCAAGGCAACTCGGCAGTAGGAATTCGCAATTCCGCAAGAATGCTGTCGCGCTTTGCATATGACGCTTGACAGTCCCCGAGGGGTCGTTTCTATTATGCGGAACTGCTGAGCCAGCCAGGGTGAATCAGCAGCACAACGGGGCAGTGCAACGGGGAGATGTTTGTTCGTGATCAGCGATTTCGGGGGCCCCGGGCCCGGGACGACCGATCCGCAGCAGCACGACGGAAGCTGGGTCGACGAGCTGCTCCTGCACGCCGGCCACGACGATGCCGAGCCTGCCGTGCACATCGGCGAACGGCTGGATCGCGCCGGTCTGCGCCGCGAGGTCGGGGCCCGCCACGCCGAGCTGGCGGAGGCCGGACTGCGCCGCGGCGGGTCGGTCGCCCTCCAGCTGCCGCCGTCCCTCGCGCTGCTCACCCACCTGCTGGCCGCCTGGCGGACCGGGGCCCAGGTGATCCTGCTCGACCACCGGCTGACCGCCCACGAGAGCGACCGTGCGCTGCGCCGGACGGCCCCTCAGCTCCTCGTCCGGCCGGCCGGGCCGGTGCGCCTCGGCGTCCTGCGCGGCTTCCACACGGTCGACGCCGTGGCCGAGCCGTACCCCGAGGGGCGCCCGGCCGCGAGCGGGCACGCGCTCGTCCAGCTCAGCTCGGGTTCCACCGGTCCCTCCAAGGTGATCGGGCGCACCGCCGCGGACCTCGGCGCCGAGGTCCACCGCTACACCCTGATCCCCGGCATGCCCCGGCGGGGCGACCGCATCGTGGTCCTCAACTCCCTGATCCACGCGATGGGGTTGATGGCGGGGGTCCTGCACAGCCTGCACGCGGGCGTCGAGATCGTGCTGCCGGAGCGGATGAGCGCCGACGGCATCCTCGCCGCCGTGGCCGCGCGGACGGCGCCGACCGTGATCACGGGCGTGCCGTTCCACGCGCAGCTGTTGGCCTCGGTCTCCGCTCCCCCGCCGCTGCCGCACCTGGTCGGGGCCATATCCGCCGGCGAGTCGGTGCGGCCCGGGGTCGCCGAGGCCTTCGCCGCGCGGTACTCCGTACCGCTGGGCGAGGTGTACGGGATGACGGAGACGGGCGTGATCGCGGCCGACCTGTCCGGGGCCTCCCGGCCGGCCACGGGGCGTACGGCTCCGGGCATCGAGGCGAAGGTCGTGGACGGCGAACTGCTGGTACGCCGGGACGCCAGCCCGTACCTCGGTGCGGCAGGCCCGGACCGCTGGGCGGACGGCTGGCTGCGCACCCGCGACGCCGGGACGCTCGACCCGGAGACCGGGCTGCTCGCCATCGTGGGCCGGCTGGACTCCCAGGTGTCGGTCGGCGGGCTCAAGGTCGACCTCACCGAGGTCGAGTGGACCCTGTCGGAACTGCCCGGCGTCCGCGAGGCGGTGGTGGTCCACGACGGGGCCATCGAGGCGTACGCGGTCCTCGACGAGGAGGTCACGGCGCGGGCCGTGGAGAGCCTGCTCGCCGAGCGGGTGGCCGGCTTCAAGCTGCCGCGCCGCATCCACGTGCTGACCGCCCTGCCCCGGACGACCACCGGGAAGCCGGTACGGGACCCGGCCGCGCTGCGGGCTGCCGCCCTGGAACGGGTGTGATCACCGTGGCGCCTTACGGGAACCCGAGCGCGCCGCTGGGGAGTTCAGCCGTCCACGCGGGTGACCGACACCGGAGCGCCCTCCGTTCCCGGGCCGCCGGCCACGCACAGCACGTAGCCCTCGGGGCCGCCGGGGACGGCGCTGGTCAGGCCCGCGCCCGGGAAGATCTCCCGCAGGGTCACCGGATGCCCGGCGGGCTCCGGCGGCAGGCCGGAGGCGGGCAGCGGAACCGGCCGCAGCCGGCCTCCGCCGGCCAGCCCGGTGCCGACCGCCTTGCCCAGTGCCTCCTTGTGCGTCCAGACCCACAGCAGGGCGCGGGCCCGCAGGGCGGGTGCATGGCCTTCGATCCAGCGGACGTCCTCTTCGGCGAACCAGCGCCGGGCGAGGGCCACCGCCGGGAGCTCGCGGGCCGGCTCCACGTCCACGCCCACGTCTCCGCCGGTGCAGACCGCGACCGCGGTCAGACCGCGGGTGTGGCTCACGCTCACGTTCACCCGTACCGGCGGCCGCGATCCGCGGTCCGTGGCGCCGGGCCGTGACACCACGTACGGCCGTCCGCCCGGTTCGCGGGCCACGGTCAGGCCCTCGGGCCCGACGCCCAGTACCGCCGCCGCGGCCCGCCGCAGCAGCGCGTGCGCGTGCTTGCGCTGGTCACCGACCGGGACCGCGAGCCACACCTCTACACGGGACACCGACACCGACACCCCCACTCGTCCCCGGTGCCCGGCCACGTCCTGAACACCCATACGAACACTGATCCAAGGAGCCAGTTCATGAGCACCCCTGTGCGCGCATTCGTAGTGAACACCCTCGAAACCATGAACCTCGACACCGCCGGGGTCACGGACGCCACCCCCATAGGCGACGACGGCCTGGAGCTGGAGTCGCTCACCACCGCCGAACTCGTCATGCAGGTCGAGGAGGAGTACGGGGTCAAGTTCTCCGACGAGGACGTCGAGGCCCTGCAGACCATGACCATCGGCGAGTTCGTCTCCCAGGTCGAGCAGCGCAGGACCCAGGTCACGGCCCAGGCTGGCTCGGCGTGAGCGGCCGGTCCCCCGCCCCCGGCCGCCCGGAGGTGATCGCCCTGCTGGCCCAGCACGACGAGTGCGCCCCGGGCGACGTGGGCGAGCGGATCGACTCCCTGCAGCTGGCCTGGCTGGTGCACGTGGTCGAGGAGCGGTACGGCATCCGGATCGACCTCGACGAGGAGCTGGAGGCCATGGACACGGTCGACGGCGCCGTCGCGGTGCTGGCCGGCGCCCTGGCCGCTCCCGTGCCGGGCGGGAGCGGTTCGTGACCGGGGCGGACCGGGCCGACCGGGCGGACCGGGCGGTCGTCATCACCGGGCTCGGCGTCACCAGCGCCTTCGGCCGCGGCGAGGAGGCCCTCGGGCGGGGACTGGCCGCCTCCCGGGCGGCGTTCGGACCGGTCGGGCGGTTCGCCACGGACCGGTACCGCACGGGCGTCGCCGCCGTACTGCCGGGCTCGCCCGACCTGGACGAGGAGCTGCGCCGGGTCGTGGAGGAGGCCTGCGAGCAGGCCGGCCTGTCTCCGGCGGAGCGGGCGCAGGCTCCGCTCCTGCTGGGCCGGCACGCCGATCCGGCCGTGGCCCGCGGGCCGCTGGCCGTCCAGGGCAAGTCGGCGATCTCGGACACCGCGGCCGCCCTGGCGCGGGCCTGCGGGCTGCTCGGCGCGGCCCGGACCTACACCAACGCCTGTGTAGCCGCCAGTACGGCGGTCTTCGAGGCGGCCGTACGGATCCGAACCGGCCGGGAGGACCGCGTGGTCGTCTCAGCGGGCTACCTCGTGGACGAGGACAACTTCGCGCTGTTCTCCGCCGGCCGGGCGCTCTCCCCGGACGGCGTCCTGCGCTCCTTCAGCTCCGGCCGGAAGGGCCTGCTGCTCGGCGACGGCGTCGGCGCGGTGGTCCTGGAGTCCGCGGAGGCCGCCGCCGCGCGCGGTGCCCGGCCGCTCGCCGTCCTGTCCGGCTGGGGCCTGGCCGGCGACGCCCACCACGTGTGCCGGCCGCACCCCGAGGGCCTGGGGATGGCGCGGGCCATCGGCGCCGCGCTGGACCGGGCCGGGCTGACGCCCGCGGACATCGGCTACGTCAACGCCCACGGCACCGGCACGCCCGCCAACGACTCCTCGGAGAGCGCCGCCCTGCGCCTCGCCCTCGGGCACGCGGTCGACAGCACCCCGGTGAGCTCCACGAAGTCCCTCCACGGGCACTCCCTGGAGGCGTCCGGAATGCTCGAACTCGCCGTCACCCTGCTGGTCCTGCGCAGTGGGGAACTCCCCGTGAACGCGGGCCACTTGGGGCTCGACGACGACTGCCGCCTGGACCTGGTCCTCGGCTCGCCCCGCCGGGTCTCCCCCCGGCACGTCCTCAGCCTGAACGCCGCTTTCGGCGGGGCCAACACCGCATTGGTGGTGAGCGCGCCATGACCACGTCCCCGACCCTTTCCCCGACCCTCTCCACCCTCCCCGCGGCTGCCGCGGAGGTCCTCGCGGAGGGCGTCTGGCCCGCCCCGGGCGACCCGGCACTGCCGGTGCCGCTGGCCGGTTTCGCCGTCTCCTCCTTCAGCCCGATGGCCTCGGCCGCCGCCGACCGCTGCCTGGAGCAGGTGTACGGGACTCCCGGCGGGGCGGAGCCCGGCGCGGAGGAGTCCGTACGACGGGCCGGGCGTACGGCGATCGTGCTGGCCTCCCGGGGCGGGGACCTGGAGACGCACACGGCGACCGCGGTCGCCGTGGACGCCTGCCGGCCCGCGGCTCCCCTGCTGTTCTTCCAGTCCGTGCCCAACGCGGTGGTCGGTCACATCGCCAAGCGCTGGGGGCTCGCCGGTCCGGTGATCTGCTTCAGCCCCGATGCGGCGACCGCCGATCCGCTGGGCGAAGCCCTGGACGTCACCCGCTCCCTGGTCGACGGGGGCGATGCCGACGAGGCGCTGCTGCTGCTCGTGGAGCAGGTCGGCCCGGACGGCGGGCCCGCGAGCGCCCGCGCCCTGCTCGTACGGCCCGCGCGGGACGTCGCTCCGGATGCCTCGCCGTTCGCCGGGGAGGAGTCGTGAGGAGCGGGCTCCGGGAGCAGTACGACGTCTGGGTCACCGGGATCGGACTGGTCACCCCGCTCGGGATCGGCGTACCGGCCTTCGTGGACGGGCTCGCGGCCCAGCGCTCCGGGCTGCGCCGGCTGGAGGGCGAGGCGTGGGCCGCGACCGGCGCCGACGTGGCCGGGGTGGCCCCCGAGATCTCCGCCCTGGACCTGCTGCCGCGTGCCGAGGCGCGGTCGGTCGACCGGTTCGTGCTCATGGCGCTGGCCGCCGCCGACGAGGCCCTCGGCGACGCCAAGCTGACGGTGGGCCAGGACGTGGCGGCGGACCGGGTGGCGGTGGTGGTCTCCACCGGCGCCGGCGGGCTCGCGACGTACGAGGAGCAGGCCGTGGCCCGCGCCTCCCGGGGCCGGGCCGCGGTCAGCCCGTACCTCCTTCCCGGCATGCTGCCCAACATGGCGGCGGCCCGCATCGCCATCCGCCACGGCGTCCGCGGACTCAGCAGCTCCATCGCCACGGCCTGCGCGGCGGGAGCGATGTCGGTGGCCGAGGGACTGCGGCTGATCCGCGAGGGCACCGCGGACGTGGTGATCTGCGGGGGCACCGACACCGCGCTCGCCCCCTCCGTGGCCACCTCCTTCGGCAACGCCCGCGCGCTGGCCCGCGCCGGGACGGGTGATCCGGCGGCGGCCAGCCGCCCGTTCGACCTGGACCGGAGCGGTTTCGTCCTCGCCGAGGGCGCCGGGGTCCTCGTCCTGGAGCGGGCCGCCCACGCCCGCGCCCGCTCGGCGCACGCCTACGGGCGGGTCCTGGGCTGGGGCGCGACCAGCGACGCCCACCACCCGACCTCGCCCCGGCCCGACGGCGAGGGCGCGGCGGACGCCATGCGCCGCGCGCTGGCGGACGCGGGGCTGGCCCCCCGGGACATCGGCTACGTCAACGCCCACGGGACGGGCACCAAGGTGGGCGACCTGGCCGAAGCACGGGCCGTCCGCTCGGTGTTCGGCGAGGACGGGCCGCCGGTCAGCTCGGTCAAGGGCGCCATCGGCCACCTCCTGGGCGCGGCGGGCGCGGTGGAGGCGGCGGCGACCGTACTCGCCCTGCACCACCGGAGCCTGCCGGCGACGGCCAACCTCGACCGGCCGGACCCGGCCTGCGCGCTCGACCACGTCCGCGGCGCGCCCCGCGCGGCGGCGCCCGAGGCCGCGGTGTCCAACTCCTTCGCCTTCGGCGGCCACAACGTGAGCCTCGTGCTCGGCAGGGCCCCGGGGGCGGTCTGACCCGCCCGGCACCGTTCCCCTCACCGGAACCACCGCACCGGAACCACCGCACCAGCCGAATCCCCCTCCCACCCGAAGGACGAGGACACCGTGACCAGTTCCGCCTCCCAGGCACCCGGACCGGCAGGCCCCGGCGAGCCCTCCGCCGACCTGCTGCGCCAGTTCTGGTGGCTGCACGACGCCCGCTGGTACCAGGGGGTCGCGCGGCGGTTCGGCCAGGACGCGGCGAACGAGGTCAACGCGGAGGCGATGCAGTTCGTCACCCGGCGGATCGCCTCCGCCTACGCGCGGGAAGAGGGGCTGGGCCCGGGGCTCTCCGCCGCCGAGCTGGCCACTGCACTGACCGGCATCTCGGAGCTGATGACCGGGGACGCCGTGGAGGCCTCCAACAAGGTCACCGGCGAGGAGTCCTTCGAGACGGCGGTCACCCGCAACTTCGCCCTGGAGATGCTCGCGCGCGCCGGGACGCTGGAGGGCTACGAGTGCCCGTGCCCGCAGATGCGGGCGGGCTGGTTCGAGGGGCTGAAGACGGAGGTCAGCGATCACCGCGTGGAGTGCCTGCGCACCGGCGGCTCCGCCTGCCGTTTCCGTACGAGCACGGCGTCCGGCGCGGCCGCCGCCTCGAGCGCCCCTGCGTCCGCCACGACCACCGCCGCTGCTGCCACCACCACCGTCCCCGGGAAGGAGACCCCGTGACCACGCCCGACTCCGGCGCCCCCGCCGCGTACGTCACCAGCGCCATCGAGCAGTTCGCCGCCCGCGGCGAGCGCATCGCGCTGATCCACGGCGAGCGGTCCATGACCTTCGCCGGGCTGCTCTCGCTGGCCTACCGGACGGCCCGGGTCCTGCGGGACGCGGGCCTGGGCCGCGGGGACCGGCTCGTCCTGCTGGCCGCCAACCCGATCGAGATGTCGGCGGTGGGCCTGGCCGCGCACCTCCTCGGCATCAGCTACACCCCGGTGTACGCGGCCGGCGGCGAGCAGGTCGCCGAGCACATCCTGCGCGACGCCGCCCCCGCGGCCGTGATCCTCGCCTGCGCCGGGCCGATCCTGCCGGGGCACCGCATGGCCGAACTCGCCCGCGCGGCCGGGGTGAAGCTGCTGTTCGGGCTCGGTCCCGGCCCGGACCCGGAGGTGACCGACCTGCTCGCCGAGGCCGCCCTCCGGTCGGACGCCCCGCTGCCGGTGGCGGCCCGCGAGGACGACGTCGCCCGGGTGCTGTACACCGGCGGCACCACCGGCCTGCCCAAGGGGGTCGTGTACACCTTCGGCGCGCTGACCGCGGCCGCCGGCGCCTGGGCGGGCGCGGCCCCGCCGCCGGGGCTGCGGTTCCTGGCCATGACCCCGATGGCGCACGCCGCGGGTGCGATCGCCTGCGGTCTGCTGCGCCACCACGTGAGCGTCGAGCTGTTCGACGAGTTCGACGCGGAGGTGCTGCTGGTGCGGATCGCCGAGGCCTCCGCCGAGCACCGGCCGGTCACCACGTACCTCTACCCGCCGTACCTGTACCGGCTGCTGGACCACCCCGACCTGGCGGACACCGACCTCTCCGGGCTCGCGGCCGTCAGCTACGGCAGCGCGCCCGTGACCCCGCACCGGCTCGCCCAGGCGGTCCGCAGCCTCGGCCCCCGGCTGCGGCAGAGCTACGCCCTGACCGAGGCCATCGCCATCACCAGCCTGGGTCCCGAGGACCACGCGGCGGCCGCCGCGTCCCGGCCCGAGCTGTTCGGCTCGGTCGGCCGCGCGGTGCCCGGGGTGTCCCTCCGGGTCACGGGCGGGGACGGCAGCGCGCTGGGGCCCCGTACGGAAGGAGCGGTCGAGGTGTCCGGGCCCACCGTGATGGCGGGCTACTGGCAGCGGCCCGACCTGAGCGCAGAGGTGCTGCGGGACGGCTGGCTGAGCACCGGCGACCTCGGGGTGATCGACGAGGACGGCTACCTGTACCTGACCGGGCGGGCGAAGGACCTGGTCATCGTGGACGGGACCAACTGCTATCCGCAGGCCGTCGAGAACGTGCTGACGGCCCATCCGGACATCCGGCGCGCCGCCGTCATCGGGGTGCCCGACCCGCGCACGGGCGAGGCCCTGGTCGCCGTCTGCGTCGCGGGGGAGGACGACCGGCCCGGCCTCGTGGAGGAACTGCGCGCCTCGGTGCGCGGCGCCCTGGGCGCGGCGCACGTGCCCGGACGGTTCGAGTTCGTCACGGGCATCCCCACGGCCTCGTACGGAAAGCCCGACAAGGCGGCGCTGCGGGCCCGCTTCTCGCCCCTGAACCTGACGTCCTCCGGGAGCAACGGATGAACATCGAAGCCAAACCGTGGACCCGCCCCGCCGCGCCGCGGGGCCCGGAGGGCTGGCTCGAGTCCCTCCGCGACCTGCTGGTGATCCCGCCGGAGCTGCGCGACGAGTGGGTGGAGCGGGACGCCGCGCTCGAACTGCTCCAGTGCGGGCCGGAGATCCTCGACGAGCTGCTGCGCGCCGGCCTGCCGCACGGCGGGACACCGGGGGCCGAACGCTTCGACCGCTTCGACCTGGTGAACCTCGCGCTCTACTCCGGGTCCGGGACCTCCGTGCCCGAGAAGACGATGCGCTACGCCCTGCGCTGGATGCACGCCGATCCGCAGTCGCTGTTCCGGCCCCAGCGCTGGAACTACTCCGTCGCGCTGACCCCGCCGGCCGCCCACGGCCATGGCGACCCGGAGCGCACCGACTGGAACCTGGCCACGCCCCACCCGGAACTGAGCGGCGGCTGGACGGAGTCCCTGTCGATCGGGCCCGAGGGGGCCTCGCTCGGGGAGAAGGACATCACCGCGAGCGGCACGTCCGGGCTCACCGCCTCCGGGGTGCTGGTGACCTCCGGGGAGCGGCGCGGGATCGTCTCGGAGCGACTGCGCGAGATCGTGACCTCGTACGGCCCCGACCGGTTCCGCTGGGGCCGGATGCCCGAGGAACTCCAGTGGCGCAAGGACGAGGTGCTGGCCCAGGGCTACGCCCCCTGCATCTCCGTCTGCCTGGAGCTGGCCGAGCGGTGCCGGGAAGCCGGCTTCGAGGCCCGTACCCGGCGCGGCTGGATCATGGGGATGCTCGACCTCGCCCATTCGTGGCTGGAGGTCGTGGACGAGGACGGCCTGGTCAAGAACGTGGACCCGGCCTTCGTCATCCTGGCCGACCACCACGCCGAGGCCCCGCACCCGGACATCGCGGAGGCCTTCACCGGCTCGCTGCTGAACCGGCTGCTGCCCACGGAACACCATGCGGACGAACCGGTGAACGGGTACCGCCGCGGCGGACTGTTCGCCCACCCGCGCCACCAGACCGACATCCAGCTCTCGGCGGAGCAGCCCGCTCCGCGCGAGACGGCCGGGGCCGGCAACGGCTCCGGCAACTGAGAGAGGAAAAGGATCCGATGAGCACGCCCGTGCTGCAGGCCGACGCGCAGTTGCAGTCCATACTCGACCGGCTCGTGTCGATGTCCGAGCGCGACCACTACGACCCGTACACGATGTTCGACTGGCCGGAGACGCTGCCCGAGGACCAGTACTGGATGACTCCGGAGCTGCTGTCCATCCACGGGACCAAGGTGGCCGAGTCGTTCACCGAGGAGCAAAAGTGGGCGATCAGCAAGTGGGAGAGCGTCAACTTCTACAGCCTGAACGTCGACGGCATCCGTGAGCTGATCACCGAGATCATCGCGCGGATCCACACGAAGGACTTCGCCCTCTCCTCCGAGTACTTCCACCACATGATCGGCGAGGAGAACTCGCACATGTGGTTCTTCGCCCGGTTCTGCCTGCTGTACGGCGGCAAGGTCTACCCGGACAAGGGCGTCCAGCTGGAGATGAAGTCCGAGGGCGAGTCCGCCCACTTCCTCGTCTTCGCGCGGCTCCTGCTCTTCGAAGAGGTCGTCGACTTCTTCAACAAGCGGATGGGCGACGACGACCGGCTGCACCCCACGATCCGCAAGATCAACGCGATCCACCACCAGGACGAGTCCCGGCACGTCGCCTTCGGCCGGCAGATCGTCTCGCACCTGCACCGTCAGCTGCGGGAGCAGCTGAGCACGGAGGAGCTGGCCGAGCTGGAGCTGTACCTCAAGCGGTACCTGCGCAAGTCCGTGGACGGCCTGGTGAACCCGGCGGCCTTCAAGGACGCGGGCATCCCGAACCCCTACCAGGTGCGCAACGAGGTGCTGGCCGACCCGGCCTTCCACGAGCTGGAGCGCAAGATGCTCAAGCGCTCGATGAGCTTCCTCGTGAACGAGGGCATCTTCACCGACGACGTTCTGCCGCGCTCATGAGCACCGTCACCGGCTTCGACGCCGTGATCCAGTACCTGCTGACCAAGCGGCCGGACCTGACCTCGATCGATCCGGACCTCGACCTGGTCGAGAACCGGATCCTCGACTCCCTCGGCTTCGTCAACTTCCTCTACGTACTGGAAGAGCAGACGGGTGAAGAGATCTTGATGGAGAACGTGACTCCGTCGGATTTTCGTACGATCAACTCGATTCGAAAGAGGTTCTTCCATGAGTCTGCGTAGTCCAGGGAGTTCCGTGAGCACGGGTTCGGAGGCGGGCCGCACCCCTTCGACGCGCGGCGGTCTCGCGACCCTCGGGCCAGGTGCACTGAGGCTGCGGGCCACCCTCGAAGGCGTGTTCACCGGCTGGGCGGCCGAGGTCGGCGCCGACGCGGTGCAGTACCCGCCCCTGATGCGGGTCGAGGACCTGCACCGGCTGGACTACTTCCAGAACTTCCCGCAGCTGGCGATCCTGGGAGCGGCCCTCACGGAGGAGGCCGCTCCGGAGTACGCGACGGGCGGCCCGCGCGAGCCCTCCTTGCCTGCCGGGCACCTCACCGAGGCCTCGTACGCGCTGCCTTCGGCGGCCTGCTACAACGTCTACCTCGATCTGGCGGGCCGCACGCTGACGGAAGGTCCCCACAAGGTGACCACCGTGGCCACCTGCTTCCGCCGTGAGACGCACTACGACGCGCTGCGCCGGCTGCTGGGCTTCAGCATGCGGGAGATCGTGTGCGTCGGCACCCGGGACGAGGTCCTGGCCCACCTGGAGCTGTTCCGGAAGAAGATCACGGGCTACCTGTCGGAGCTCGGGCTGCCGGTCGAGATCGAGGCCGCCACGGACCCGTTCTTCGACGCGAGCGCGGGACGCGCGCTGATGGCCCAGCTCTTCCCGGTGAAGGAGGAGTTCGTCTTCGACGGGTCGCTGGCCATCGGCTCGCTCAACTTCCACCGCAACTTCTTCGGCGAGCGCTGCGAGATCCGCACGGCGGACGGCGAGCCCGCCTTCACCGGTTGCGTGGCCTTCGGCCTGGAGCGCTGGATCAGCGCGCTCACCTCGCACTTCGGCCTGACCGAGGACGAGCTGGCCGACCGGGTGCTGGCGGCCGGCCGGCCGTGACCCGGATCGGATCGGACGGGACGTCGGCGGCCGTGGCCGCCCCGGCGGAGCGGATCGCCTCGGCGGGCCGGATGCTCCCGGCAGGGCGGATCGCCTCGGCGGGGCGGGTCGCCTCCGCGGGGCGGGTCGCCGTGGGCCCCGGTGTCGTACGCGCCTGGTGGGCCGACGGGCGCGGTCTGCCGGCCGGCACGGTGGCGGAGCTGGCGGCCGCGCTGCCCCCGCAGGAGCGCTCCCGGTACGACGCCGTCTCCGATCCGCTGGGCCGGGCCGAGTTCGTCCTGGCCCGGTACCTGCTGCGCAGCGAGCTGGGGCGGATGCTCGGGCGGCCGCCCGCGCGCGTGGGCCTCGCCCTGGACCGGTCCGGACGGCCGTGGGTGACGGACGCCCCGGGGGTGGACGTGAGCATCGCGCACGCCGCGGGACTGGTCGCCGTCGCCGTGGGCAGCGGGCTCGCGCCCCGGACCCGTATCGGTGTGGACGTCGAGGAGGTCCGTACGGTCCCCCGGGCCGCGGACCTGGCCCGGCGGTTGTTCTCCCCCGCCGAACGCGCCCGCCTGGGCCGGGCCTCCGGCCGGGCCGGGGACCTGCTGTGGCTGGACGTCTGGACCAGGCGGGAGGCGTACGTGAAGGCCGTGGGCACCGGCGTCCGCGCCCTGGCCGGGGCTCCGGAGCAGGACGTCGGTCACCTCTGGCACCCGCTGCGGCTGCCGCGGGGATTCACCGGGGGCCTGGTGGTCGTGGATCCCGGCCGACCGGCCCGCCCCCTCCCTTCTCTTTCCCATCCCACCGTTCGAGTCGCACTTTCCAAGGAGCAGTTCCATGACTGAGAACACCGCCGCACAGCTCGCCGTCACCGCGGTGGGCGGCCCCACCGTGGTCATCGACCTGGGCGGGCTGCGGTTCGTGACGGACCCGACCTTCGACGCTGCCGGTTCCTCCTACGAGATGGGCCCGGTCGCCCTCCACAAGCTGGCCGGCCCGGCGCTCACCACCGACCGGCTGGGCCCGGTCGCGGCCGTCCTGCTGTCGCACGACCAGCACCCCGACAACCTGGACGGGGCCGGGCGCGCCTTCCTCAAGGAGGTCCCGCTGGTGCTCACCACCGAGCAGTCCGCGGAGCGCGTCGGTGGTACCGGGCTGGCGCCGTGGGCCGAGCACGTTCTGGAGCGCCCGGACGGCGGCCGGCTCGTGGTCACCGCCGTCCCGGCGCAGCACGGTCCGGCCGGGACCGAGCCGATGCTCGGCGCCGTCACCGGCTTCCTGCTGAGCGGCGAGGGTCTGCCGACGGTGTACGTCAGCGGCGACAACGTCTCCCTGGAGCCGGTGCAGGCCCTCGCGGAGCGCCTCGGCGGGGCCGGCGTCGACCTGGCGGTGCTGCACGTGGGTGCGGCGCAGCTCGCCCCGTTCGGCCCGACGCTGCTCTCGCTGACCTCCGAGCAGGCGGTGGAGGTGGCCGAACTGCTGGGCGCCCGCAAGGTGCTCGCCGTGCACCAGGACGGCTGGCAGCACTTCACGGAGGGTCAGGACACCGTCAGCGCCGCCTTCGAGAAGGCGGGCTCGGCCCAGCGCCTGGTGGTTCCCGAGGCGGGCAGCAGCTTCGCGCTCTGATCCGCGGGTAGGGGAAGGGGTGGTGCCCCGGGCCGCGCGTGCGGCCCGGGCCACCACCCCTTTCGTGCTGCGGTCCTGCGGTCAGGCGCCCATCGCGTGGTGTCCCCCGTCGACGTGGACGATCTCGCCCGTGGTCGCCGGGAACCAGTCGGAGAGCAGCGCGGCGCAGGCCCGTGCCGTGGGCTCCGTCTCGGTGATGTTCCAACCCAGCGGTGCCTTGGCCGCCCAGTCGTCCTGGGTACGGGCCAGGCCCGGGATGGCCTTCCCGGCGGTGGTCCGCAGGGGACCGGCCGCCACCAGGTTCGACCTGATGCCGAGCGGGCCCGCCTCCCTCGCGAGATAGCGGTTGGCGGACTCCAGGGAGGCCTTGGCCACGCCCATCCAGTCGTAGCCCGACCAGGCCTTCGTGGCGTCGAAGGTGAGTCCGACCACCGAGCCGCCGCTGCCCATGAGCGGCAGCAGCGCCTTGGCGAGGGAGACGTAGGAGTAGGCGGAGGTGTGGACGGCGGTGGCCACGTCCTCCCAGGGTGCGGTGAGGAATCCGCCGAGGCAGCTCGGCGGGGCGAAGGCGATGGAGTGTAGTACTCCGTCGACGCCGCCGAGGTGCTCGCCCACCAGCTCGGGGAGGCGGGCGAGGTGCCCGGGGTCGGTCACGTCCAGTTCCACGACCGGCGGCTTCTCGGGCAGCCGGCGGGAGACCAGTTCGACCAGAGACATCCGGCCGTAGCCGGTGAGGACGATCCGGGCGCCCTGTTCCTGGGCGATCCGGGCGGCCGCGAACGCGATGGACCGCTCGGTGATCACACCGGTGATGACGATCCGCTTGCCGGCGAGCAGGCCGCCGGTGGCGGGAGGCGCGGTGACGGGCAGCTCGGTGACGGGAGGCGTCGTGGTCATGGGATCAGTGCCCCATTCCCAGGCCGCCGTCCACGGGCACGACCGCGCCCGTGACGTAGCCGGCCCGCTCCCCCGTGAGCCAGGCCACCGTGTCGGCCACGTCCTCGGGGCGGCCCGCCCGTCCCGCCGGGATCTCCGCCAGGTGCGTGCTCTTGCGGGTTCCGGACAGGGCGGCGGTCATGTCGGTCTCGATCAGGCCGGGCGCCACCACGTTCACGGTGATGCCGGACGTGGCGACCTCGCGGGCGAGCGAGCGCGCCATGCCGACCATGCCGGCCTTGCTGGCGGCGTAGTTGACCTGCCCCTGGTTCCCGCGCAGTCCGGCGACGGAGGACACGAAGACGATCCGCCCCCACCGGCCGCGCAGCATTTTGGGCAGGGCCCGCCGGGCACAGCGCCAGCCGCCGGTGAGATTGGTGTCGATGACCCGGGAGAATTGCTCTTCCTGCATCCGCAGCATGGGCCGGTCCTCGGTGATACCGGCATTGGATACGAGAATCTCCACCGGGCCGAGTTCGGCCTCGACCGCAGTGAATGCGGCGTCGATCTGTTCCGGGTCGGACACATCACAGCGAACGGCGAGGAACTTGCCGTCCGGTGGTTCGCTGCGGTAGGTGACGGCAACCCGGTCGCCACGTCCGAGGAATTCCTCGGCAATGGCCAACCCGATTCCCCTGTTTCCCCCCGTGACCAGCACCGTGCGTGGCAACGAAACTCTCCGTTCCTCTCGATTTCCTCGCGGCAGCCGGCTCGGTGATCAGCCCTGAATGGTGGTGCTCTGGAATTCCTTCATGTAGTAGGTGTTGCCGACGCGGACCGCCGTCCAGGAGACGATGATGCGCTGGCCGATCGGCACCTGCTCCGGCTCGGTGTAGGTGTCACCGGGCTTGAGCAGCCCGCCGAGCCCGTCGATCACGGCCGTGGAGTTGGACAGGCAGCGCACGGTGAGCGGCTTGCCGATCATCCGGGTGCCCGCGAGGGGACCGGCGAAGGCGCCCTGGTAGAAGGACTGGATCGCGGTCCTGCTGGTGAGGTAGGCGCCATTGCTCGGAATCATGTGCCCGTCCGTCGTGAACTGGGCGGCGACTCCGGCCGCGTCCCCGTTGTTCCAGGCGGCGAAAAGCCGGTGCGGCACATCGGTGATGGCGGTCTGCGTCGGCGAACACGCCAGACTGCTCATGGAATCTGTCGTGGGCTCTTCCACGGCATTCGCCGCGGTGGCCACCCCGGCGAGGAGCATCATGGAAACGGCAGGAATCATGATGCGACGAGCAAGACTCACGGAATCTCCCAATGACTGGCGATCGGACTCACTTGGCCAGTCTAGGGACGCTCGGGATGTCTGAAAAGTTTTCACTCGGGGCGATCAGGAATTCAAATGACGCAGAATGCGAATCGTCCGGAATTCATCTTTCCGTTTCCGGTTCGGCCTTCTCCACGCGTACGGGCACCCCGTTGAAGACGGCCGTCCCGGAGAGCGGGTCGACGACCGAGCTGTCGGTGAGCGCGTTCATGCTCACACCCGGCTGGGTGGCCGCGTGGGCGAGCCGGCTGCCCTTGCGCCCGTGCCCCCAGCCGTACGGGAGGCTCAGCACTCCCTCGCGCAGCCGGTCGGTGGGCTCCACCGGCACCACCACCTCACCGCTCCGGCCCCGGACCCGGACCAGGTCTCCGGCGGTGACGCCCAGGCGCTCGGCGTCCCCCGCGCTGATCTCCAGGGCGCAGCGGTTGGTCCCACCGGAGAGGGTCGCGATGTTGTGTGACCAGCTGTTGACGGACTTCAGCTGGCGGCGGGAGATGAGCACGAACCCGCCGTCGTCCAGTTCCCGCATCCGCGCCTCGAGCCGCGGGAGGTCCCCGGTGATGGCGGGCGGGCACAGTTCCACCAGGCCGGAGGCGGTCATCACGACCTCCTTGCGGCGGGGCCGCAGCGGCCCGAGGTCGATGCCGTTCGGGGTCTCCTTGAGCAGGGCCAGGTTCAGGCCGTCGGGACGCTTGCCGAACAGGTCGCCGGCGGGTCCCAGGCGGAGCATCAGGTCGAGCCGCCGCTCCAGTGCGTTGTCCCCGGTCAGTTCCCGCTTGAGTGCGGCCGGTTCGCGCCCGTGCAGGGGTGCCCCCGGGCGGCCGGAGGCGGCCCTCAGGGTCAGGTCGGTCAGCGCCTCGTCCACGCTGTCCGGGTCCCCGTCCACGCTCTTGCCCGAGGCGATGAGGACCAGGCGGGCGAGGATCTCCGCTTCACTGGGGCGCCCGGGCGGCAGAGCCCGTACGGGCGGGGAGAAGCGGGCGTTGCGGCGGACGGAGCGGCCGGCCAGGACCACGTCGTAGTGGGGTGATTCCAGGGCGCTCGGCGGCGGCAGGATGACGGACGCGTGGCGGGTGGTCTCGTTCAGGTAGGGGTCGACGCAGACCATGAAGTCCAGGCCGGGCAGGGCCCGGTCCAGCCGTTCGCCCTGCGGGGAGGCGAGGACCAGGTTCCCGGCGATGCACAGCAGGGCCCGTACCTGCCCCTCGCCGGAGGTTTCGATCTCGTCCGCGAGGGTCGCGGTGGGAAGCTCGCCGTTGGCCTCGGGCAGTCCGCGGACCCTGCTGTGCCAGCGTCCGGTGCGGAACGGCTCGGCGGGCCGGCGGGTGGCGTGCGGTGCCTCGCCGAAGAGCACGCCGCCGGGGCGGTCGAAGTTCCCGGTGATGATGTTGACCACGTCCACCAGCCAGCTGGTGAGGGTGCCGAACTCCGTGGTGCAGGTGCCCAGTCGTCCGTACACGGCGGCCGTCGGCGCCGCGGCCAGCTCGCGCGCGAGGGTGCGGATGGTCCCCGCGGGGACCCCGCAGGCGTCCGCGACGTCTTCCGCGGCGAACCCCTTCACCTGGACGGCCAGCTCGTCGAAGCCGGCGAAGCCGGAGCCGGGGTCGGTCGCCAGGCCCTCGTCGAACAGCGTGTGCGCGATGCCGAGCAGCAGCAGGGCGTCGGTGCCCGGGCGGATCGGGACGTGTTCGTCCGCGAGGTCCGCGGTGCGGGTGCGGCGCGGGTCGACGACGACGAGGCGCCCGCCCCGCGCCCGCAGCGCCTTGAGGCGGCCCGGCAGGTCGGCGACGGTCCACAGGCTGCCGTTGGACTCCATGGGGTTGGCGCCCAGGACCAGCAGGTGGTCGGTGCGGTCGATGTCCGGCAGCGGGAAGGCGAGCGGGTCTCCGTACATCCATCCGCAGGCCACGCTCTTGGGCATGGTGTCGAGGGTGGTGGAGGAGTAGATGTTCCGCGTGCCGAGCCGTTCGCGCAGGACCAGCATGTAGAGGGGCAGGGCCAGCGTGTGGATGACCGGGTTCCCCATGTAGAGGGCCACGGCGTCCCGGCCGTGGCGCTCCGTCACCCCGCGCAGTCCGCGCTCGACGGCGGCGAAGGCCTCGGCCCAGCCCACCTCGTCGAAACCGCCGTCGGGCCGGCGCACCAGCGGGGCGGTCAGCCGGTCGGGGTCGCTGTCGAACCGGCCCAGGGAGGCGCCCTTGGGGCAGAGGTACCCCTTGCTGAAGACGTCGTCGCGGTTCCCCTTGACGCGGGTGACGACCTCGTCCGACAGGGTGATGTTCAGCCCGCACGTCGCCTCGCACAACGGGCACACCCGTGTCGCCGTTCGCTCCAACACCGGCCGCCCCCACACCACTTGATCAACTGCGCGCAGTGTAGCCACGGGGGTCCGGGCTGTCCCGCGTTCTATCGCCCGTCGAGGCCGACGGCCCGGCTCCGGGAGGGGCGCGGTACGTCAGAGGCCGGCGAGGAACTCCCGGACGGCGGCGGCGAAGCCCTCCGGGTCGCCCAGCTGCACGAAGTGGTCGGTGTCCAGGGCGCGGGACACCGTGCCGGGGCGCCGGGTGGTCATGTCCAGGGCCAGTTCGGCGGACACGACCTGGCTGCGCAGGCCGTGGACCAGCAGCGCGGGGCAGCCGGTCGCGAGCCACTGCTTCCAGTGGTCTCCGTGGACGAGGTTCTCGGAGTCGATGGTGTCCTGGGGGTGGAACGGCAGTCGCCAGCCGGATCCGCCGGGCAGCGGGCGCAGCGCCGGGGCGAGGGCGGGGGCGAGGGGGCCGCAGCCGGCGAGGAGCTCCTCGCGGGTCGCGGCGGTGTAGGGGAAGTTCCGTACGAAGCCCAGGGGGCTGGTGCCGTGGTCGGGGAGCTCGGCGGGGGCGTCGACGTCGACGAGGGCCGCGACCAGCTCGGGGTGTTCGGCGGCCAGGTGGTAGCCGTTGATCCCGCCGAGGGAGTGGCCGAGGACGACGGTGCGGTCGATCCCGAGGTGGGCGAGGAGGGCGACCAGGTCGGCGAGGTAGCCGGCGCGGGTGTACTCCGCGGCGCGGTCGGAGTCCCCGTGGCCGCGCTGGTCGGGCGCGATCACCCGCCACTCGGGTCCGAGGGCGGCGGCCAGGGCCGCGAAGGAGGAGCCCTCGGAAAGGTGGCCGTGCAGGGCGAGGAGGGGGCGGCCGGCGCCGCCGAAGTCCAGGTAGGACAGGGCGCGGCCGTCGATGGTCAGGGTGGCACGGGTGGGCTGGGCGGCGGCGTTCGTCATGGCGGTTCCCCCTGGTTCCGGTGCGGATACGGGTGTCGGTGTGACCCCGTGCCAGGAATATACAACCGTCTAAGACAAATGTTCAAGACGCTTGTATAGATCTCTGCTCCGGTGCGCCGAATTCGCGCGACACGGCGGGTACGGCTCTGGAACGCTGCGATCATGACCTTCGTACTCGATGGACCGGTCCTGGACGGCGCGCTCGTACGCCTGGAGCCGCTGGAGCACCGCCACGCGGCGGACCTGGCCGTGGCGGCCGAAGAGGACCGCAGCCCCTACGGATTCACGTGGGTGCCCACCGCGGACCAGGTCGGGGGGTACATCGACGCCCAGCTCGCCCGTCGCGACGCGGGGAAACTGGCCCCGTACGCGCAGGTGGAGCGGGCGTCGGGGCGGGCGGTCGGGGCCACCGCCTACTGGGACCCCCGGCCGTGGCCGACGACCGGGGAGGGCCTGTGCGCGATCGAGGTCGGCTACACCTGGCTCGCGGCTTCGGCCCAGGGCTCGGGGGTGAACACCGAAGCCAAGTACCTGCTGTTCCGGCACGCCTTCGAGAACTGGGGCGTGGCCCGGCTCGACCTGAAGACGGACGCCCGCAACGCCCGTTCGCGCGCCGCGATCGAGAGGGTCGGCGCACGCTTCGAGGGCGTGCTCCGCAACTGGTCCCGCTCGTGGGCCCCGGGCGAGGACGGCCTGCTCCGCGACTCCGCGATGTACTCGGTCACCGCGGCGGATTGGCCCGACTGCCGGTCGGGGCTGGAGGCGCGGATCGCGGGGTTGCTGCGGCGGGCGGAGTCCTGCTCACCCAGGTCGGACTGTCCACCCCGGATTCGGCGCGCGCCATGAGCGACTTCTGGACCACGCTCTACCAGGCCGTCGACTGACGGCGAGCTCACGGCCGGTGCGCGGCCAGCCAACCCTCGGCGTAGGCGACGGCGTCGGCCAGGTCGAACAGCCGGACCTCCGCGCCGCCCACCGTGCCCCGCACCACCGGGCGGTCCTTCTCGAAGGCCGCGCCCAGCTCCTCGAAGTCGTCCGAGGAGACCGGCGTGTCGCGGACCGTCGTCCAGCAGCGGCCCTGCGCGGTCATGAGGGCGAAGGAGTTGTCGACCAGCGGCCCGGGAACCCGGTACTCGGCCAGGTGGAAGGCCGTGCAGGAGTCGAAGCCCGCACCCAGCAGCAGGATCCGCGCCCCGGCCTCTTCCAGCCGGGCGAGCGGGCTGCGTTCGCCGAGCCGGCAGTCCGGCGCATGGCCGTCCGTGATCGTGGCGGCGCGCGGGCCCAGCGCGGCGAAGGACGTCTGCGGATGGCCGCTGCGGATGGTCTCCGGCCGGCTGCGGACGGCCTCCGGGACGGCGCCCATGCCGCGGGTGGGCGTGGTGCGCGCGTCGAAGGGCGGCATCGAGGCACGGATGTCCGCCCACCACGCTTCGGGCACCGGCGGGTTCGTCCACTCCGCCGGATCGGAGTTGTCGCCGGAGTGCGTCGGCACCACGAGGGTCCCCGCGTCCCCGAGGGCATCGAGCAGCGCCGTGACCACCGTGGCGGCGCCGCCGCAGACCCAGCCGAGCGAGCCGAGGGAGGAGTGCACGAGGAGGGTTTCACCGGGGCGCAGACCGAGCCCGCGCAGCTCGGCGGCGAGCGAATCGCGCGTGCACAGGGGACCGGCATGAGGGTTCATGGACACAAGGTGTCAGTGTCGAGGCTCCGCTCCCCCCACACCACCGAATTGCGGGGCGCCAACCGGAGCAGCGCCAGCGCGGCGAACGCACCCGTCCACGTCCTCGGCGTGCTCCTGTGATCTCTTCTTGTCCGTCGACGGTCTTGCCGGCCGACGCGGCGCTCGGCGCTCGGACGGGGTCACCTCACGCAGAAGGCGGGCAGGTTCTTTGGGATCCGGATGGTTCACCGTCTCCGTCGTCTCCGTCGTCTCCGCCGCCTGCATGCTGGCGGCCGCCCCGCCCGAGCCCGCCGGCGGCCTGCGCTCCGCGGAGGCGTACTGGACGGCCGCGCGCATGGCCGCGGCCGTGCCCGTCGACGCCGTCCGAAGCCGGGCCGCGGCCGGCGCCGGCGCACCCTCCGGCATTCCGACCGGCGTCCACTTCGACGGCATGCCGATGGTGGGAACCTTCTTCTACCGGCAGGCCGGGATCGGCACGGCTGACACCTCCTGCACCGGCAGCGTCGTGCGCAGCGCGGGCAAGAGCATGGTGCTCACGGCGGGGCACTGCGCCGTCGGCATGCGGCAGCCGGCGAACCGCGCCGTCTTCGTGCCGCGCTACCGCCACGGAAAGACCGCCGCCGGCCAGCCGTTCGGCATCTTCCCGGTCAGGGCCGGGGGCGTCTACACGGACCCCCGCTACCGGGTGCACGGCAGGGCCGCCCTGTCCGACCTGGACCTCGCCTTCGTCCTGGTCGAGCCGAACGCGAAGGGACGCGTCGAGAAGGTCACCGGGGCGCTGGCCTTCACGCCGGTCGGCACGTACGAGCACGAGGTGACCGTCGTCGGCTATCCGTCCGCCTCCCGCGTGAACAAGGGCCACGAGGCCGTCCGGTGCGATGTGCCCACCACGCGGCTGCGGGGCTTCCGGCAGCTGCGGATGGTGTGCAAGGGCTTCTACGGCGGGGTGTCCGGCGGCCCCTGGATCAAGGACTACGACGCCGCGCGCCGCACCGGCAAGGTCATCGGCAACACCGGCGGCTACCACGGCGGCGGCAACGACTCCTGGGTGACGTACGCGCCGGTGTACGGCAAGGAGGCCCGGGAGCTGTACGAGGACGCCGACTCCGGCCGCGACCCCGACTCCCTCTCCCGGCCTCCCTACCCGGGATCCGCGGACGGCCTCCCGCTGCCCGGCTCGGGAGAGTTGTGGACCCATGCCAAGGCCATGGCCTCCGGCGACTTCACCGGCAGCGGCCGCAGCAGTCTGCTCGTGGTGTGGACGGACGGGGAGGTCACCCTCTTCCCGGGGGACGGCCGGGGCGGCTTCCTCCCGGAGCGCCGGCTCATGGCACCGAACGCCGGCTGGAAGGAGGTGGCCGCCGTCACCGCGGGCGACTTCACCGGGTCGGACCGGTTCGACCTGATGGTCCGCCGGAAGGACGGCCGGATGACCCTGCACGGCGACGTCGGCTCCCACGGCCTGGGCCGCGTCACCGAGATGGCCCCCGCCGGATCCGTCTGGAAGCACGCCGCCCAGATCACCGCCGGGCGCTTCGACGCCTCCACCTACGTCACCGACCTCGTGGTCCGCTGGTCCGACGGCGAACTCACCCTCCACACCGCCGTGGGCGCCGGCACCTTCGGCCGGGAGCACCGGCTCAAGGGCCCCGGCCCCGCCTGGAAGGGCGCCGCCCTGCTCGCCGCCGGGCAGTTCTCCGGCACCCGGAAGTGGGACCTGTTGGTCCGCTGGTCCAACGGCGCGCTCGCCGGCCACCCGGGCATCGGCACCCGCGGGCTCGGCGGCGCACGGCGCCTCCACGGTCCGGACGACACCTGGACCCACAGCGTCCTCATGACCACCGGTCAGTACACCGGTGACGGCCTCACCAATGACCTCATCGTCCGGTGGAGCGACGGCGAGACCACCCTGTACGAGGACACCCGCACCAACGGTCTCGGCGCCGAGCGCATGCTCGTACCGCCGCGGGCCTGACCGGGCCCGGACGGGGACGTGCACCCGCAGGCCGCTTGTGGGGGAAGAGCGGCCTGCGGGTGGTCGGGGGCGGGTCAGCCGCGGATCCAGCCGGTGAAGGCGGGGGCCGACAGCGCGGTGTCCAGGGTTTCCAGGACCGCCGGGGCGCGGGTGTCGTCCGGGGCGGTCAGGGACAGGGTCGCCGAGCGGGTGGTCATCGAGAGGGGGACCACCGTCCACGACGGGGGAAGGCAGGACACGAGGCGTACGGCCGTGGTCTCGGGGGCCGCCGAGGACGGGGCCTCCTCCGTCATGCTGATGCTGACCGTCAGGTGGGTGGGCATGCGGGGCTCCGTACGTGGGTGGGGTCGGGTTCAGCGGGCGGCCGGTACCGGCGCCGGGGCCAGGGCGGGCAGGTAGGGCAGGACGGCCGTGCGGGCCGCGGTCAGCGCCGCCAGGACGCCGGCGGAGCCGGTGGCCAGGTCCGTGGACAGGCGCAGCAGGTGGTCGCCGAGGAAGCCGGTGGCGTACGGGTCGTTCTCGTGGGCCACCGCGAACGGTTCCAGGCCGGAGCGGAGTTCGGCCAGAGCCCGGGCGGTGGCCGCCGAGCCGTCGTCCGTGCAGGTCAGGGCGGCGAGCGCGCCGGCCCGGCCGGTGAACAGGCCGCAGGCCGGGTGGAACTGAGACGTGAGGTCGGTCAGCAGGGCGTCGTGGACGGCCGTCAGGTACGGGTCCCGGTGCGCGGCGAGGTAGTGGTGGACGGCGATGGCCTGCCCGGCTCCGCCGTGGGCGAGCTGGACCCGGTGCCAGGGGGTGGGTAGCGGCTGCCGGGACAGTTCGAGGTCGTGTACGAGGGCCACGCGGGCGGCGTCGTCACGGCCGGCGGCCAGCAGGAAGAGTGCCTCGCCGCTGGCTCCGCGGAGCAGGCCGGGGCGTTCCTCCAGGGTGGGGCTGTTGACGAGGGCGGCGGCGAGTTCGCGGGCGGCCGTGTCCTCGCCGAGGTGCAGCAGGGCCAGGCCGAGGCCCGCGATGCCGCCGGAGAGGCTGCGGTCGGGGCTGCCGTCGCGCAGGGTGGCGGTGGGCAGCAGGCCGTGGGCGCGGTCGAGGAGGGCGGCGGCCTCGTCCGTGCGCCCGAAGTCGTGCAGGACGCAGGCGATGCCGGCCAGTCCGTCGTAGAGGCCCGGTCGCGGTCCGGTGACGGCGCGGGCGGCGTCCGCCAGCCAGTCGAGGTGGGCCTCGGGGACGGTGATCCCGGCGCCGCGCAGGGCCCACAGGACCCCGGCGGCTCCGTTGGCGATGTTGAGGCCGCCGTCGCCGTGCAGGAACTGGTCGGCGTCGCCGGGGAAGAGGCGGTCCGTGCGCTCGGGGGTGGCGCAGGTCAGGATCCCGGTGGCGATGCGCTCGGGGGTGGCCAGCGGGCCGCCGGCGGGCGCCGGGGCGTGTCCGAGGTCGGCGCGGACCTGGTCGGCGTACCCCTCGGGCACCGGGAAGAAGGCGGCGATCTGCGCGAGGAGGTCCTCGGAGCGGTGGCGGGTGAAGGACATCACCGGGGTCAGCGGCAGGAACAGGCTCAGCCGCAGGCAGCCCAGGGCGTAGCGGTCGACGGCGGTGCCGGTGGTCCCGGCGGGGGCGCAGAATCCGGGGGCTCCGATGGCCTGGCCGGTGTGTCCCTCGATGGGGAGGGTGGTCTCGAGGTCGATGAAGGCGACGGTGCCGTCGGGGCGGATCAGGACGTTGTTGGGGTGCAGGTCGCCGAAGACCAGGCCGCGTTCGTGCATGGCGGTGACGGCGGCCTCGATGCGCCTCAGGACGTCCAGGGCCCAGGCGGTGTACTCGGCCACGGGCATGGCGGTGTCGCGGGCGGTGACCGGGTGGAGCATCGGGTTGCGTTCGGCGGTCTCCTTGGTCAGGGCGTTGCCGTCGACGAACTCCCTTGTCAGGAACCAGTGTTCGGCGCCCCGGCGCCAGTCCAGGACCCGCGGGAACCAGGGCAGTCCGTCGAGGGCGGCCAGCGCGTCGTGCTCGCGGCGCAGCCGCTCCACGGCGTCGGCTCCGGCGTCGTCGAGGCCTGCGTGCGGGCGGCCCTCCTTGACCAGGACCTCGTGTCCGTCGCGGATGTCGGTGGCGCGGTAGACGCCGCCGCCGTTGGAGAAGTGCAGGGCTTGGGTGATCTTGAAGGGGAAGTCCCCGAGGGAGCCCCCGCGGTTGCGTTCGGCCAGCGCCTGCACCACGCACGGCGGCAGCTCCAGCCAGGCCGGCGGGCGGAAGGAGGGGCCGCGCACGTCGGGGACGAGGTTGCCGTCGGGGTCCTCGATGCAGGGCACGGGGGCGCCGTTCGGGCCGGGGCCCAGCTTCAGCTTGAAGCCTCCGTAGCGGAGGTAGAGGGGGCCCGCGCCCCAGCGCAGGTCGCTGAGGACGGCCGGTCCCGGGCGGCCTTCGAGGAGGGCGTCGAGCTCGGTCAGTACGGTCTCCAGCTCCGCCTCGTCGCGGGGGTAGAGGGTGATGAACTTGCCGCTGCTGCCCCGGTCTCCGTACTTGCTGTTGCGCAGCATCAGCATCGAGGGGCTGGTGAGGAACTTGAAGAGCAGGGAGCGGGAGGTGCAGTACGCGCTCACGATGTCGAGGACCTCGGGGGCCGTCCGCTCGGTCGCCGACACGTGGATCTTCCAGCCCTGGCCGGGGAGTTCGAGTCCCGGCGGGGTCAGGACGGTCCACTCCCCCATCGGCTCACGGGTCCACCCGGCGGGGGCGTCGGCGGTGGCCGCCGGGAAGGCGTCGGCGCCGGTGATCGCGGCCGGACGGTCGTAGAAGGGGGTGCCGGGCGGGCAGTGGGCAACGTGTCGCAGGGACATGGCGGGCCTCCGTGGGCGGCGTACGGGAGAAGTCAGGGGAGCAGCGGGCCGAGGTAGGAGACGGCGAACCACTTCCAGAGCGGGTGGTGGCCCGCCTGGACCTCGGCGACGCCGGTGCGGTCCGTGCCGTTCGGCGCGGGGGTGGCGGTGACGCGGTGCAGCGGGTACGCCTTCATCTCCAGCCAGGGGCGGTCACTGGCGACGGGGAGCATGGCGGTGACCGGGGCGAGGACGTCGTGGCCGGTGGGTTCGCCGAGGGTGGCGGTGCCCGTCTGCGGCCGGGAGAAGAGCCCGGAACGGCGCAGGGTGACGGTGGTGCCCTCGGTGAGGTCGAAGCCGCCGCCGCCCCGGGGGACGAGGAGGCTGAGGCTGCCGCCCGGTTCGGTGGTGTAGCCGGCCGAGACGGTGGCGGGGATCTGTACGAGGGTGGCGGCCAGGGCCAGTCCGGCGGTGGCGAGCACCCCCGCGGCGGCGATGCGGGCGGGACGGGCGCCGGCCTGCACGGCTTCGCGGACCAGGGTGGCGGCGCCCTTGCCGAGGCGCCACAGCAGGTAGCCGAGGGCGCAGACCATCATGCAGGAGCCGGCGATGCCGAGGCGCTGCAGGATCCCGGACCAGAGGGTCAGGGCGCTGGAGACCAGGTACAGCGGGAAGACCAGGCAGGCGATGCCGTACGGGACGGACCAGCCGCGGCCGGGCAGTTCGCGCCGGTAGCCGCGGCCCCCGAAGACGACCCGGGCGAGGGCCCGGCGGGCGTCGGTCATGGCCTTCTCCCGCAGGTGGGAGATGTCCAGGTGGCTCATGAGGGCGAGGTAGCCGTCGAGCTTGACCAGCGGGAGCAGGTTCACCACGCAGACCATGTAGTTGACGAGGGCCACCAGCAACAGGGTCTCGCGGGCCGGTCCGGCGGGGACGGCGAGGGCCGTGAGGGCGGCGGTCCCGGCGGCGACGGCCTGGATGGCGATGCCGGCGAGGGCGACCTGGACGCGCTGGCGGGCGCTGGGCAGGCGCCAGCCGTCGGAGACGTCGCAGAAGAACGCCGGCGACATGTAGAAGAGCATGAAGCCCATCCGGCTGGGTGTGCCGCCGTGATGGGTGAGGACCGCGCCGTGGGCCATCTCGTGGACGGCTGTGGTGGCGACCACGCCGAGCATCACGCAGGCGTACGCCCACAGGGGCATCGGGCGGGAGAGCGCCTCGCCGAGGGTGGCGCCGCAGGCGGCGAGGGCCAGGACGCCCAGGAGGACGACGGCCGCGGCCGCGCCGAGGACGAGGCGGTGGCCGAGCGGGCGGACCAGCGGGGCGAGGCGGCGCAGCATCCGCTCGGGCTTGACCAGGGTGAACTGGATGGTCAGCGGGCCCGCGAAGCGGACCCTGGCCGGCTTCTTGACGGGCCGGCCGTCCTCCAGGAGGTCGGAGTCGGCGAGGCTGCGGACCGCGCGGCCGATGTGGCCGGGGGTCCAGGGGGAGCCGAGTTCGGCGGCGAGCTGGTCGTGGTCGCGGCTTCCGTCGAGGAGGCGGACCAGGCGGGCGAGGTCCTCGCCGGTACGGAAGTGCTTGTGCTCCCCGCGCTGGATCACCCAGGGGGCGTCTTCGGTGAGCGGTTCGCGCACGGCCACGTCGTCGGCGGTGCGGGGCCGCTCCAGATCGGGTGCGAAGGCGGTTTTGGCGGACATGGTGGAAGCACCTCGGATCAAGGGGGCGGTGAGGACGTGTCCGGTGGGTCGGGGCCGGACGGACCGGTTCGGCCTGGTGCGCTGGAGACGCTGGACACGCCCTTAGGCGATGTCGCGGGTGCGGACGAGGTGGCGGCCGGCGACGAAGGCGGCGGCGAGCCAGGCGGCGATGACCGCGTACGCCCAGGGCAGCGAGAGCAGGTCGGGCTTCACGTCCCGGTACACGGAGCTCATCGCGATGGTCAGGAGGTACTTGGAGACCTCGGGGACCAGCCGTTGCAGCCCGGGGTCCACCAGGAGCGTGAGGCCGATCAGGGTGGCCACGGCGCCGGTCTGGTTCCGGACGATCCAGCCGATCAGGGCGCCCCAGGGGGCGGCCAGGGTGCAGCAGGCGAACACGCCGACCAAGATGAGGGCGGTCTCGCCGTCGGCGGCGGCCTCCAGGCCGAAGGGCAGCGGTCCGAGGTAGACGCTGACGGCGCCGAGGGCGGCGGCGATCAGGCCGAAGACGGCTCCGGCGGCGGTGCTGACGGCGAGCTTCGCACCGAAGAGGCGGGAGCGGGAGCCGGCCAGGAGCGCGGAGCGGACCATGGTGCCGGAGGCGTAGTCCCGGGTGACGTGGACGGCGCCGAAGACGGCCGCCAGCAGGAACATCATCATCCAGGAACGGGCCACGTCCTGGCCGACGGCCAGGGACGTGGACCCCTCCGCGATGGCCTTCTCGCCTCCGGAGACGTATCCGAAGGTGGTGATCAGGCACAGCCAGGCTCCCGCGAGCGGCAGGGCCCACCAGGCGCGGCCGGTGAGGGCCTTCCGGGTTTCGCCGGCGATGAGGTTACGCACGGGAGTAGTTCCTTTCCGGGGTACGGATGCCCGCGGTGTCCGCGGCGGGAGCGGCGGCGGGAACGGCGGTGGCGGCCGGGTCGACCAGCTCGAAGAAGCGGTCCTCCAGGCGGACGGCGCCGTCGCCGGTGAGGTCCTCGAGGGTGCCCGCGTAGCGCAGGGAGTGCTGCATGATCACGACGTCGTCGACGGTCTGCTCCAGCTCGGCGAGCTGGTGGCTGGAGACGATGACGGTGCGGCCGCCCAGGGCCAGGGTGCGCAGGGTGGCGCGCAGCCAGCGGATGCCGTCCGGGTCGAGGCCGTTGGCCGGCTCGTCGAGGATGAGGATCTCCGGGTCGGCGAGCAGCGCGGTGGCCAGGGCGAGTCGCTGGCGCATACCGGTGGAGCAGCCCTTGACCGGGCGGTCGGCGGCGTAGTCGAGGCCGGTGTACTCCATGACCTGGTCGGCGCGGCCGGCGGGCAGGCCCAGCACGGTGCACCAGATGCGCAGTTCGCCGCGGACGGTGGCGCCGGTGACGCCGCCCATGCCGTCCATGCTGACTCCGATGCGGTGGGCCGCGTCGGGGAGTTCGGCGTAGGGCTTGCCGAGGATGGTGGCGGTGCCGGCGGTCGGGGTGGCGAGGCCGAGCAGCATCCGCAGGGTGGTGGTCTTGCCGGCGCCGTTGCGGCCCAGGAGGCCGGTGACACGGCCCGCGCGGATGTCCACGGTCAGCGCGTCGACGGCGCGAACGCCCTTGTAGATCTTGGTGAGACCGTTCAGCGAGACGGCCGGGTCGCTGCTGCTGCTCATCGCTGCCGCGTCCTTTCCGGGGTGTGCCGGGTGTGTGGGTGGTTCGGTGGTGCGGTGGTTCGGTTGTGCTGTCGTTCGGTGGTTCGGTGGTGCCGAGGGCCGGGCCCCGGCCGGGGGTTTCCCGGCCGGGCCCGGTCCGCATCGATCCGTTTCAGGCGCCGCTCACTTGCGTGCGGGGTCGCCGGGGCGGGATCAGGTGGCGATGGTCACCGTGGAGATGGCGATGCCGATGGACACGCCCTCCCAGAAACCGGGGGCCTCGAGGACCTCGAGCTCCTGCAGGCCCAGCTCCAGGCCGTCCTGCGCGACGACCGCCGCGTTGTCGAGAATCTGCTCGCTCATGGCTGTTCTCCTTCGTGTGTCGAGTGGTGGTGTGGTGCGGAGTACTGCGGGGTGCTGCGGGTGGATCAGGTGGCGATGGTGACCGTGGAGATGGCGATGCCGATGGACACGCCCTCCCAGAAACCGGGGGCCTCGAGGACCTCGAGCTCCTGCAGGCCCAGCTCCAGGCCGTCCTGCGC